>CAXNDZ010000011.1:0-25510 GCA_964201225.1 Chitinophagales bacterium
TCATTTGCATTTAGTGCTTTTTCACTTGCAAAAACTAAGGCTTCAATATGCGGAATGATTTGGCTTATTTCCATAATGGTTTGGTATTCTTATCCGTTTAATGCTGCAGCACCACTTACAATTTCCGTTAATTCGGTTGTAATTGCTGCTTGACGTGCACGGTTGTATGATAATTTCAATGATTTCAATAATTCGTTTGCGTTTTCACTTGCCTTGTCCATCGCTGTCATTCTAGCGCCATGCTCACTTGCGTTTGCGTCCAATACTGCTTTGAATAATTGGGTGTTCAATATTTTTGGCATTAATTCAGCGACCAATACTTCTTTTTTAGGTTCGAATATAAAATCTGTTTTTTTCTGATTTTCTTTTTTAGCAATTTTTGGAACAGGTAAAAATGGCTCTGCCGTAAACACTTGTGTAGCGGCATTTTTAAATTCACTGTATATAATTTCTATTGCATCAAATTCTTTGTTTGAAAAAGCATCCATTGCTGCTTGCGCTGCCAATTGCACATTTGCGAAATTGAGGTTTAAAAAGATATCTTTAAAATTAGCATTGGTTGTAAATCCTGCTTTACTTAAACTTTCATATCCTTTTTTCCCAATATTCCAAATGGTCACTTTTTGTTTTGGATATTTTTCGGTAATCGTTGTTTTAGCCAATTTCACTAAGTTGGCATTATAACCTCCGCACAATCCTCTATCTGAAGTAATGACAATTAAAAGCACATTATTCACAGGGCGTGTTTCCGCCAGCGCTAAATTCATATCTCCCTCCAAACTGCTTAAAATGTTTCCTAACATTTCTTGTAGCTTGCGGGTATAAGGACGCATCTGAGTGATCGCATCTTGTGCACGGCGTAATTTAGCCGCACTCACCATTTTCATTGCTTTTGTAAGCTGCTGTGTAGATTGCGTACTTTTAATCCTATTTCTTACTTCATTCAATTGACCTGCCATAGTAGTAAATTTTCCTATTTTTCTTAGTAAACCCGCTTAAAATTAAGGGGCGCTTAAGGCGAGCAAAGGTATCATTTTTTCGTTCATTTTTCACTTTTAAGGCCCTGCAAGTTAATTTTTATATTCCCAGCCCCATAAAATGGCCAAACTGCCTTCAAATGCTTACCTTTGACACCCCTTGACTAGTGGCCAAAATGTCATTGGCATACTGATTGATAATAAGGGATTATATATAATTTATCATAGGACTATGTTGCAATTTATAAGTAAAATATTCGGTGGATCTAAAAGTGAGAAAGATGTTAAAAAAATAGCACATTTAGTGCCTATTATCAATGGACATTTTGCGTCCTATGAACAGCTTTCCAACGATGCTTTAAGAGGTAAAACAACCGAACTAAAAGCACGTATTACTGCGCATTTGGCAGATATTGACCAAACTATTCAGGAAGAACAAGCCAAGGCGGAAGCGCTTCCGATGAGTGAGTTTATGGGTCGCGATACCATTTACCAAAATATAGACGAATTAAAAAAAGAGCGTAATAAAGCTTTGGAAACCATTTTAATGGATTTGCTACCGGAGGCTTTTGCAGTAGTGAAAGAAGTAGCGCGTCGATTTACAAATAATACGGAATTAGTGGCTACGGCTACTGAACTAGACCGTCAGTTTTCTGTCACCAAGGAGTATGTAAGTATAAAAGGGGATCAATCTGTTTTCCAAACCACTTGGAAGGCGGCAGGGGTGCCTATTACTTGGAACATGGTACACTATGATGTGCAGTTGATTGGAGGTATCGTTTTACATGAGGGAAAAATTGCCGAAATGTCCACCGGGGAGGGTAAAACTTTGGTATCAACCTTACCAGCATACTTAAATGCATTGTCAGGAGAAGGGGTGCATATTGTAACGGTGAATGATTACTTAGCCAAAAGAGATAGTGAGTGGAATGGTACTTTATTTGAGTGGTTGGGTTTAACGGTAGATTGTATTGACAAACATCAGCCTAATTCTGAGGAGCGCCGCGATGCTTATCGTGCCGACATCACTTACGGAACCAACAATGAATTTGGATTTGATTATTTGCGGGATAATATGGTGCATACACCGGAGGAAATGGTACAACGCAAACATCATTTTGCCATGGTGGATGAGGTGGATAGTGTATTGATTGATGATGCGCGAACGCCTTTGATTATTTCTGGTCCTATTGGACATCCTACAGGTGAGCAACAATTTTTTGAATTAAAACCAAGAATTGAAAAACTGGTGGACATTCAGAAAAAAGTAGTGAATCAATTTTTAATTGAAGCCAAGAAAAAAATAGCCGAAGGAAATGATGATGTAAAAGATGGTGGATTGGCTTTGTATCGTGCATTCAGAGGGTTACCTAAAAATGGCGCTATCATTAAATATTTGAGTGAGCCAGGTATTCGTGTAAAATTACAAAAAGCAGAGAATCATTATTTGGCGGATCAACAACGCGAAATGCCAGCAGTGGATGCGGAGTTGTATTTCCATATTGATGAAAAAAATAATTCAGTGGAATTAACTGAAAAGGGATTGCAGTTAATTACAAAATCGGGGGAGGATCCAAACTTCTTTTTATTGCCAGATATTAGCATTGAACTAAATGCGATTGATCAAAATCAAGCCATAATTCCAGCCGAAAAGTTACAACAAAAGGAAGTTATTATTAATGATTATAGCATTAAGTCCGATCGTATTCATACGGTGAATCAATTATTAAAAGCCTATACTTTATTTGACAATGATGTGGAGTATGTGGTGATTGAAGGGCAGGTAAAAATTGTAGATGAGCAAACAGGCCGTATCATGGAAGGTCGTCGTTATTCTGATGGCTTGCACCAAGCGATTGAAGCAAAGGAAAATGTAAAAATTGAAGCGGCTAGTCAAACCTATGCCACTATTACTTTGCAAAACTTTTTCAGAATGTACCATAAGTTGGCGGGTATGACCGGTACTGCTGAAACAGAAGCGTCTGAGTTTTGGAGCATTTATAAATTAGATGTGGTTTCGATTCCAACCAATATTCCAGCAATACGTATTGATGATCAGGATTTGGTATACAAAACTAAGCGTGAAAAATTTGGGGCGGTGATTGATGCCATTGTGGACTTGCGTGAAAAAGGCCGTCCAGTTTTATGTGGTACCACCTCAGTAGAAGTAAGTGAATTGTTAAGTAGAATGTTGCGTCAAAAAAATATTCCACACAATGTACTGAATGCAAAACAGCATGCACGTGAAGCCCAAGTGGTTGCGGAAGCGGGTTTAACAGGTGCTGTTACAATTGCTACGAATATGGCTGGACGTGGAACGGATATTAAATTAAGTCCCGAAGTAAAAGCGGCGGGTGGTTTAGCAATATTGGGAACGGAAAGGCACGAGTCGCGTCGTGTGGACAGACAGTTACGTGGTCGTGCTGGTCGTCAAGGGGATCCAGGTTCTTCCTTATTCTTTGTTTCATTGGAAGATGATTTGATGCGCATGTTTGGAAGTGAAAGAATTGCAAAAATTATGGACTTTGCCGGATACAAAGAAGGAGAAGTTATTCAGCACAGCATGATTACAAAATCAATTGAACGCGCACAGAAAAAAGTAGAAGAAAATAACTTTGGTATCCGGAAGCGTTTGTTGGAATATGATGATGTGATGAACAAACAAAGATCCGTGATTTATAAAAAGAGAAGTCACGCATTGTTTGGAGAAAGATTGGCATTGGATTTAGACAATGCGTTTTATCAAGTAGTGGAAGGATTGGTGGTGAATCATAAAACAATGAATGATTACGAAGCATTTAAGTTGGGACTTATTGTACAGTTTGGATTAGATAGTAAAATTTCATTCGAAGAATTTACTTCTGCTAAGGAAAATGATTTAATTGAATTAGTATATCAGGAAACGATTGGGCATTACGAGTACCGTAAAAAGGAAATGATGCAAAATAGTATTCCGGTATTTAAAAATATCAGATTACAACAAGGCAATCATATTGAAAATGTGATTGTGCCAGTGAGTGACGGAAAAACTGCTTTTAATGTGCTTGTTAATTTAGATAAAAATATTGCAACTAGTGGTTTGGCTTTGGCTGCACAATCTGAAAGATCCATTGCATTGAGCTTGGTGGATGATGCATGGAAGGAACATTTGCGCGCGATGGATGATTTAAAACAATCGGTACAAACGGCTACTTATGAGCAAAAGGATCCATTGGTTATTTATAAAATGGAGGCCTTTGAATTATTCAGAAGAATGGATTTGGAAATTAACCACAAGTTGGTACAATTTTTATGCCATGCACATATTCCTATGGAAACCAGTGCGGTGAAAGAAGGGCGCAGACAAAAAACAGATTTAAGTAAATTAAGCGCGAATAGATCAGATGAAGTGGAAGGTGAAAAAACATACAATGATCCAAGCGAGCAAAAGCAAGCCCCGGTTCAGGTAGGGCCAAAAATTGGTCGCAATGATGCATGTCCTTGTGGAAGTGGAAAAAAATACAAAGCATGTCATGGAAAAGATGCCGCTTAATCAATACATCGACCATACGATATTAAAACCAACCTGTTTGGTTTCAGATATTGAAAAATTATGTGCAGAAGCGAAACAATATGATTTTGCTGCGGTGTGTGTGCCTCCTAATTTTGTAAAATTAGCGAAGGGGTATGTTGTAGGAACAGAAGTGAAAGTGGCAACAGTTATTGGATTTCCTTTTGGCTACAGTGCAACGGAAGCAAAAATTGCTGAAATTATTTTAGCGATGGTGGATGGTGCTGATGAATTGGATGTGGTTGCAAACATATCAGCTATAAAAAATGGAGATTGGACTGCCATCGCCGATGAAATAAATCACATTCTTCCCATCATTCGATCCAAAGGTAAAACGATAAAAATTATTATTGAATCAGGGGTGTTGACTAATGAAGAAATTATTGCCTGTTGCGATATTTATGGAGCAGCCGGCATTGATTATTTAAAAACCTCAACCGGTTATGCTGAAAAAGGAGCAACTGTGGAAGCTGTTCAATTATTCAGAAAGCATTTACCGGAATCGGTCCATATAAAAGCGTCGGGAGGTATTCGTGATTATGAAACTGCAAAGCAAATGATTGAAGCTGGAGCCACGCGCATAGGCTGTAGTGCTGGCGTAGCCATTGTATCGGGTGCAAAAACAGATCAGGTGAAAAGTAACTATTAATTGCTAACTTTAATTAGTAAAAGCAAACCAAATCGCCTTAAATATTACTAGCATGAGCTTACTTGAAAAAATAAAACAATTAGCAAAACAAAACCAAGCGGACAATGTCACTACGCGAAGGTATTTGCATGCGCATCCTGAATTAAGTTATCAGGAATTTGAAACAAGTAAATTTATTCAAGCGGAGTTAACAAAAATCGGTATTCCATTTACTGTGATTGCAACCACAGGGGTACTAGGTATCATTGAAGGAAAAAATCCATCAAAGCGTGTTGTTGCATTAAGGGCGGATATGGATGCACTTCCAATTATTGAAGAAAATAAGGTGGATTATATTTCAACCAATGAAGGGGTGATGCATGCTTGTGGTCATGATGTGCATACCACTATATTATTAGGTGCTGCAAAAATTTTATGGAGTTTGCGTGATGAATTCGAGGGTACTATAAAATTATTATTTCAACCGGGCGAGGAAAAAAATCCAGGCGGTGCGAGTTATATGATTCGTGATGGTGCATTACAAAATCCAATACCACAAGGGATTGTGGCGTTGCATGTGCATCCAGGTTTAAATCTAGGAAAATTAAGTTTTAGAAAAGGGCGAGTCATGGCAAGTGCGGATGAATTATATATTTCCATCAAAGGTCCAGGAGGGCATGCGGCAACACCACACCAAACAGTGGATACTATTTTAGTGGCGTCACAATTAATTACAAGTTTACAAAGCATTATATCTCGCAATCGCAATCCACAAAATCCATCCGTATTATCTATCTGTTCCATTCATGGTGGTAATACAACGAATGTAATTCCGAGTGAAGTAAAATTGATGGGTACCTTTAGGGCGATGGATGAAAAATGGCGATTCGATGCACACGCTTTAATGTTGCAACAAGCCAAAGGTTTGGCAATAGCTACAGGCGCTGAAATTGATTTTAGGGTGGATGTAGGATATCCGACAGTGGATAATGAACCTATGATTACTGAAGCGGCTTGGAAATTAGCCGATCAATATATGGGTGCTGAAAATGTGGAAGAAACTGAAAAAAGAATGGGTGCTGAGGACTTTGGTTATTATTCGCAAATAATACCAGGTTGTTTTTTCAGATTAGGTGTACGTAATGAGGCCAAAGGAATCATACATAATGTACATACCCCTCATTTTAATATTGATGAGTCGGCCATTGAGCAAGGGGTGGGCATGATGTGCTATTTGGGGGTTAACTTATATGCTTAGCTAGCATAAAAATCGTTTTAAATTAATTCACTAACTTTGATTGAATAAACTAACATTCGTTATAAACCTATTTCATGTCAAAAAAAGATAATTTAAGAAGGGAGCAGGCTTTGGAGTATCATGCTTCTGGACGTCCAGGTAAAATTGAAGTGGTACCAACGAAGGAAGCCAAAACGCAAAAGGATTTATCCTTGGCCTATAGTCCGGGAGTGGCGATTCCTTGTACCGAAATTGTAAATAATCCAAGTGACGTTTATAAATACACGGCAAAAGGAAATTTAGTAGGGGTTATTACAAACGGAACTGCGGTGTTGGGTTTGGGAAATATTGGACCATTGGCGAGTAAGCCAGTGATGGAAGGGAAGGCGGTCTTGTTTAAAATATTTGCGGACATTGATGTTTTTGATATTGAAATCAATGAAACGGATCCTGATAAATTTATTGAAATTGTAAAATCTTTAGAACCCACTTTTGGTGGCATTAATTTAGAGGATATTAAAGCGCCTGAATGTTTTTACATTGAACAGCAACTTAGGGAAAAAATGAATATCCCTGTAATGCATGATGACCAACATGGTACTGCAATTATTAGTAGTGCTGCTTTATTAAATGCATTAGAGTTACAAAAAAAGAAAATTGACAAAGCGAAATTTGTAGTGAATGGCGCGGGCGCTGCTGCAATGGCTTGTATTAAATTATATGTGGCACTAGGTGCGCTCTATGAAAATTTTATTTTGTTTGATAAGGACGGTGTGTTACATCAAGGGCGAACGGACTTGGGCGTTGATCGCAAACCATTTGCAATAAAATCCGATAACATTACGCTAGTACAAGCCATGAAAACGGCAGATGTGTTTTTAGGTTTAAGTGTGGGTAATGTGGTTACCCCTGAGATGGTGTTGGCCATGCCTAAAAATCCAATTGTATTTGCATTGGCAAATCCTGATCCTGAAATTGATTATGAAGCAGCAACCGCAGTGCGTAAGGATATTATTATGGCTACAGGCCGATCAGATTTTCCTAATCAAGTTAATAATGTGTTAGGTTTTCCTTATATATTCCGTGGCGCTTTGGATGTGCGTGCAAAGTCAATTAATGAAGCGATGAAGTTGGCCGCTGTTAAAGCTTTGGCGGAACTAGCAAAATCGGCAGTACCTGATTTAGTAAACATGGCTTATAACCAACAAAGTTTAAGTTTTGGATCGGAGTATATCATTCCAAAACCATTGGATCCTAGATTGTTAAGCACATTAGCACCTGCGGTAGCAAAAGCGGCAGTGGCATCGGGTGTTGCGCAACAAATCATCACCAATTGGGATGAGTATGAATTACAATTAAATAAGCGACTTGGTTTAGATAACCAGTTAATGCGTATTATTAGTAATAAAGCACGCCGTGATCCAAAGCGATTGGTGTTTTCAGATGCGGAAAATATTAAAATATTAAAAGCTGCAAGTATTATTTATGATGATGGTATTGCTTATCCAATTTTATTAGGAAACGAAACCCGCATAAAAAATATTGCAGCCGAAAATAATATTGATATTACTGATTTACCCATCATTGATATACGAAGTGATGAGATGGAAGCGAAAAGAGAGTTTTTTGGATCTATCTTATTTCAAAAAAGACAAAGAAAAGGAATCAATAAATATGAGAGTTTAAAACTCATGCGCACACAAAATTATTTCGGTGCCATGATGGTGGAAACCGGCGAAGCGGATGCAATGCTTTCGGGATTAACTCGAAATTATGCAGAAGGGATACGACCTGCGGTGCAAATTATTGGCACGGAGGAAGGGGTGAAAAAAATCGCAGGGATGTATTTGTTGTTAACTAAAAAAGGACCTTTATTTTTAGCAGATACCACCGTGAATATCAAGCCTACTGCGGAAGAAATTGCAGATATCACTTTAATGGTAGCCAAGGAAGTACGTAATTTTAATATTGAGCCACGCATTGCTATGCTCAGCTATTCAAATTTTGGAAGTAGTGATACAGAGGAAGCGAAAATGATGGCGGAGGCAACAAAAATTGTGAAGCAACGCAATCCATCCTTAATTGTGGATGGTGAAATGCAAGGGATGCTAGCTTTTAATAAAGATATTTTAAAGGAAAATTATCCATTTAGTGAATTAGTGGATGTGGATGTAAATGTATTAATCTTCCCTAATTTAACTGCCGGTAATGTAGCTTATCATTTATTAAAAGAAATTGGTGGTGTGGATATTATTGGCCCCATTTTGTTGGGATTGAAAAAGCCAGTGAATGTATTACAATTAGGATCAGGTGTGCGTAATATAATTAATATGGCAACCGTGGCTGTGGTGGATGCGCAATTAAAATCGCGTGTGGATACCAATACGGAAGTGCAAAGATCAAGTTGGTGGAAGCGATTAAAGAAACGAAAAAAATAAAATGAATTATTTCACCCATTTTGGTAATTACCTTTTAATGTTAAAGGGGATGTTTACGGCCACCGAAAATAAAATGATGTTTTGGCGGGAGTACATCAAACAATGTGTGGATATTGGCATAGGATCATTACCCATCGTTGTGATTATTTCCTTTTTTTTAGGAGCTGTTATAACCGTACAAACCGCAGCACAGTTGGTAAGCCCATTGGTGCCATTAAGTACTATTGGTATTATTGTGCGTGATGGCATGTTGTTAGAATTTGCGCCTACTATTTTAAGTCTAGTACTGGCTGGTGTTGTGGGTAGTAAGATTGCGAGTGAATTGGGGAATATGCGCATTTCTGAGCAAATAGACGCATTGGAAATTATGGGAATCAATACCAAGAATTATTTAATCTTACCCAAAATTTTAGGTGCATTTACGATGGTGCCTATTTTAGTCGGGATATCTGCTGTTGTTGGAATTTGGGGCGGCTATGTAGTTGGAAATTATACCGGTTCAGTACCCTCTGAAATATTTTTAACAGGGATTCGACAAGGAGTAGTCATTAATTATATGGTTATTGCACTTTATAAATCGTTTATTTTCTCATTCATCATTAGTACTGTGCCTTGTTATTTCGGTTACAATGTAAAAGGAGGTGCTTTGGAAATTGGTAAAGCAGGTACCCAGTCGGTGGTAGTAAGTTGCATATTAATTTTAATTGCAGATTATATAGTGGCAGCCATTGCTTTATAGTTTAACTTAGTCCTATAAATTATAGTAATGAAAATTAGCTTTCATGGCGCTGCACGCACAGTAACAGGATCCAAGCATTTAGTACAGTTAGATAACAACGAAATTATTTTATTGGATTGTGGTTTATTCCAGGGAATGGGTCGAGATACCGATTCTTTAAATGCAAAATTTGGATTTGATGCAGCCAAGGTTGATTATGTTATTTTATCTCATGCGCATATTGATCACAGTGGTTTGCTGCCTAAATTAGTAAAGGAAGGATTTACGGGTGCTATTTATTGCACGCCTGGTACCAAAGCGCTTGCTGAAATTTTATTAGAAGATTCTGCTATGATACAACGCGATGATGCTAAATATGGTAATAAGCGTCGCGCCAAACAAGGTTTGCCTCCAATTGAACCATTATATGATATTGAAGATGTGAACCTGACGATACCTTTATTAAAGGCAGTTGATTATAATACGCCTACTAAAATTTCCGATTCAGTAGAGGTATTGTTTACCGATGCTGGCCATATTATTGGAAGCGCCGCGGTAAGTTTAAAAATAAAGAATGGGGACAATACAGAATCACTCACTTTTAGTGGTGATATTGGAAGGTATCGTGATATGATTCTTCGTTCACCTGGGGAATTTCCACATGCGGATTATATTATTATTGAAAGTACTTATGGCGACAAGTTGCATGATTTAATTCATACGACACCTGATGATTTATTAAAGTGGATTGAATCCACCTGTGTGGAGCATAAAGGTAATTTGATTATCCCTGCATTTAGTGTTGGACGCACACAGGAAATTTTATTTGAATTAAACCAATTGTCATTAGAAAAACGATTGCCTCATATCCCAATATACGTGGATAGTCCTTTAAGTATGGAAGCCACAGAAGTATTAAAAAAATTCCCTAAATATTTTAATAAAAAAATTCAAAAGATATTAGAGGTGGATGATGATCCCTTTGATTTTGAAGGCTTGCGTTATATTAAATCAGTGGAGGAGAGTAAGGCCTTGAATGAGGACTTACATCCCAAGGTAATTATATCAGCATCAGGGATGGCGGATGCGGGTAGGGTGAAGCACCATATAAAAAACAATATCAGTAATGCAAAAAATACCATTTTATTAGTGGGCTATTGCGAGCCACATTCCCTAGGGGGTCGTTTAATGAATGGTGCAAAGGAGGTAAAAATTTATAGTGAGCAATATGATGTGGTGGCCAAAGTAGGGTCTATTCGAAGCATGAGTGCCCATGGCGATTATGAGGACTTAATGCAATTTTTAGCATGTCAAACCCCTGATTTAGTGAAGCAAGTTTTTGTGGTGCATGGCGAAGCCGAAGTGCAGGATCACTTTGCAGAAAGATTACGTAAAAAAGGATTCAAAGAAGTGCATGCCCCTGAAATGCATGAAAGTTTTGAGTTGAAGTAGTTAAAACAAGCTTTGCTGATTTTTTTTGAATTCTAGTGAACTAAAGATAAAATGTATATGTTATATAGATAAAGAAATCCATGAAATCACTATCCATAATATTACTTCTTGGCGTTGTTTACTTTGTGTTTCAATCATTTATCTCTAAATATATGGTTGAGACTGAAAAGCAGGTATATCGGGTTGTCAAAAAAGAGGCTGACTTTGAAATCAGATATTACCCTGAAGCTTTAATGGCAACCGTTTATACCAAAGGGACCAATTATAAATCAGTTTCTAGTTCGGGTTTTAATAAATTAGCAAAATATATATTTGGCGGAAATCAGCAAAAGGAAAGTATTTCCATGACTGCTCCAGTGAGAATGAGTATAACAGATAATGGATCAAGTATGAGTTTTGTGATGCCTCAAAAATATAATAATCAGTCTTTGCCAACACCTAATGATCCAAATATTGAAATTAAAAAGTCACTCCCTGAATATGTTGCCGTCATTAGTTTTGGAGGGTATGCGACAGATGAAAAAATTGCCTTGTCTTATCAAAAGTTACTTAAAAGCTTAGCTGAGAAAAAGATCATTACCAAAGGAGGATATAAACTTTTAGGATATAATGCACCCTATCAATTTGTGGGTAGGACCAACGAGGTAATCATACCAATAGAATGGACAGAATAGTTTTATTTTCCCTCATTTTAGTTTTTCAATTTTGAATATTATTTTAGGTAAATTTCAAACAATTTTACCGCTCATTTGTTACATATTTAAACGAATAATTTATGCAATTGGAAGTTGAAAATTTAAAAGAAAAAATAAAAGAAGCAAGGGTTCAATTACTACTACATCCAGTTTATGCACAGATCAATAATTTAGACGGGCTTAAGAATTTCACCCAATTCCACGTATTTGCCGTTTGGGACTTTATGAGTTTATTAAAGTCGCTTCAAATTGGGTTGACATGCGTTACCCTGCCTTGGGTACCGGTAGGATCGGCGAACACAAGGTATTTGATCAATGAAATTGTGTTAGGGGAGGAGTCAGATGTGGACGAGCATGATAACAGAATTAGCCATTTTGAATTGTATTTAAAAGCGATGCGTCAAATGGGCACGCCAACAAATTTGATTGATGCATTGATCAATGAAATTAATAATGGACATTCAATTGAACAGGCCATTCAACTTGCACCATTACCTGATAAAGTAAAAAAGTTTTTATTATATACTTTTGAAATAGCCCAAAATGCGCCCTTGCATGTAAAAGCAGCTGTATTTACATTTGGCAGAGAGGATTTAATTCCAGATATGTTTACTGCGATTTTAAATAAAATTTATAAAGATCATCCGGACCAAGTAGCCACTTTTAAATATTATATTGAAAGGCATATTGAAGTGGATGGGGGCCATCATAGCCAATTAGCCCTAGAAATGGTGGGTGAACTTTGTGGAGATGATGCGAGCAAATGGGCTGATGCGACTAGTGCGTCCTTAAAAGCATTGGAAATGAGGTCCTTGCTATGGGATGCGATTAATGAAAACAGCAATTAGTAATTATTTTTCGATATTCGAAAAAACCAAGTCATTTAAAAAAGCGATAATCTGATCTTCATTTTTGGATTTACTAAAATCCGTTAAAGATGGAAGATTGTGCATAAAGAAGTTTTGCAAATGTGCTACTTCAATAATAGTAGATGCAAGTGAGTGGGGGTATTTGTATTTTGAGTTACATTCTAAAATAATATCTCCAACCGTATTACACAAGTCCTTATAGGGTTTAAAGTATTCTTGCTTATTGTCTTGACTCACTTGTTTGGTTAAGAAGGCTTTTGAACCTTCTGAAATTAATATTTGGTGTAAGATGGATTCATCCACATGTCCGGTCATTAGATCATCTTCCACAGTGGTTGCTAATATGGTGATTACATTTTTAAGTTTGGACACTGGATTCGTTACGTTTTTGGTTTGGTATCCAATCTGAAATTCTAACCATCCCCAATACCAGGAAATAATGTAAACCAATAACTTATGCTTGTTTTCAAAGTATCTATATACTCCCGCCTCGGTAGTGCCGATGGCCTCCGCTAATTTTTTGAAGGTAAAGGCCTCAAACCCATGCTTGTGAATAAGCTCAATGCTAAATTTGATGATGTTTTTTCCTAATTCAGATTGCTCTGGGTCTCTTAAATATAAAGACGGGTTCATTTTTATCTGTACTTCTAGTTTCATATGTTAGGCCCTACTTTTTTACAAAAGTACTATAAAAAATTTTACAATTATTTATAGTAGTAATACTATTATTTAAAATATTATTACTATTTTTGTCTTATCAACCTTAAATTAAGCAAAATGAGTCTATTTAAACACATTAAAAACGATTTGCCAGCAAGTATTGTGGTATTTTTTGTCGCTGTACCCTTATGTTTAGGGATTGCGCTTGCTTCTGGCGCCCCTTTATTTGCTGGTATTATAGCAGGTATTGTTGGGGGAATAGTTTGCGGAATGGCCAGTGGGTCTCCATTAGGTGTCAGTGGTCCAGCTGCAGGTTTAGCTGTTATTGTATTAACCTCCATTGAAACTTTGGGTGGTTCCTACCAAGCTTTTTTAACAGCTGTGGTTTTAGCAGGTATGATACAGTTGGCATTAGGCTTTGCTAAAGCTGGCTTTATTGCTTACTTCTATCCAAGCTCAGTCATTAAAGGTATGCTTACGGGTATTGGTCTATTAATTATATTGAAACAAATACCACATGCCTTAGGTTGGGACAAGAACGCTGTGGGCGATGATGCATTTTTACAAGCAGATGGTCAAAATACTTTTTCTGCAATAGCTAGAGCATATGAATTTATAACACCTGGCGCATTATTAATTACAGGGGTATCACTTGCAATATTAATTTTTTGGGATACCGTACTTACTAAAAAATATAAAATATTTCAACTCCTTCAAGGTCCAATCGTAGTGGTGGTTTTAGGTATACTTTTTAATCTTGCTTATACAAACGGAATTTTACCCTTTAGCTTGGATGCAAAACAAATTGTATCAGTTCCTGTGCCTAATTCAATAGCTGATTTTATTGGACAATTTTCATTACCAGACTTTTCTGCCATTACCAATTTTGAAGTATGGAAAATTGCAATTGTATTAGCCATCGTAGCTAGTTTGGAAACTTTATTAAGTGTAGAGGCAACAGATAAATTGGATCCAGATAACAGAGTAACCCCTACCAATAGAGAATTAAAAGCACAAGGCTTGGGAAATATTGTATCAGGTTTAATTGGTGGATTGCCAGTGACTCAAGTAATTGTAAGAAGTTCTGCAAATATTAATTTCGGAGGTAAAACAAAATTATCTGCCATCTTACACGGTATATTTTTATTAATCAGTGCCATATTTATAGCGAGCTTATTAAATTTAATTCCGCTTGCTTCCTTAGCTGCTATCTTGTTAATGGTGGGATATAAGTTAGCAAAGCCTAGTTTATTCAAACAAATGTATAAGCTGGGTTGGGAGCAATTTATTCCGTTTACATCAACTGTTGTTGCTATTCTAGCAACTGATTTGTTAAAAGGGATAACAGTAGGTATCCTCTTTGGAATTTTTTATACCCTAAGACATAGTTACCGAAATTCTCACTATGTGAAGGATAATATAAGCGATGAAAATGGTAAAACAGTGCATCATTTAGTACTTGCAGAAGAAGTATCCTTTTTCAACAAGGCAAGTTTATTAAACACATTTGAATCCATTCCAAATAATAGTAAGGTGATTATTGATTGTACCAATTCTAAATCAATTGCCTATGATGTGATTGAAATTATTAAAGATTTTGAACATAGTGCAAAAATAAAATCAATTGAAGTGGAGAAAATAAATTTTAAGCCATAGCATGTTACTGTTAAAGCGGACTATTTTATTGCTTGGGTTTTTGGGTATAATCCATATTGCAGCTGTTGGGCAATCGAATAATGTGGGCACTTGGTTTGTTTATTTTGGAAATCAAAAAATAAATGACAAGTGGAACATACAATCTGATTTCCAGTATCGTGATTATCGATTTTTGGGTCAAAGAAACCAATTTTTAGCTAGGGCTGGCCTTGGTTATAATTTAAAACCGCAAAATCATAATTTGCTTTTAGGGTATGCTTATATAGCCACTGACAGTTATGATGAATTTGATTTAAATACTAGTACTAAAATTGAAAACAGGATTTATCAACAGTATTTGTATAAAAATAAGGTAGGTTCAAGTTCATTAACGCATCGATTTCGATTGGAAGAGCGTTTTTTCCCCAATGAATTTGGATTAAGAGTAAGGTATTTTATTTCAGTGCAAAGACCATTATGGAGTAAAAATATCGCCAAAGGCAATACCTACCTATCAGCATATAATGAATTGTTTGTCGATATAAAAGATCCAAAATTTGATCGAAATCGATTATATGCAGGTTTGGGGATTGGTATTAATGAGTCAATAAGGGTGGAGACCGGTTATATGATACAAGCACAAAAAAATATCACCAGGGGGCAGCTACAATTAATTCTAATCAACAATTTGCCATTTAAAAAATAGGGCATTAAAAAAATAAATAATATAAATAATAATAATATGAAAACATTAACAAAAGAAATGCAATCTGCGATAACGCCTTCGGTTGCTTTAGAAATATTAAAAGATGGAAATAAAAGATTTGTAAGTAATCTTAAAATAAACAGAAACCTTTTACAACAAGCCAATGAAACCTCCGATGGGCAGCATCCATTTGCTGTGATTTTAAGCTGTATTGATAGTAGAACCTCGGCTGAATTAATTTTTGATCAAGGTTTAGGGGATGTATTTAGTGTAAGAATTGCAGGAAATATCGTTAATGAAGACATTTTAGGTAGCATGGAGTTTGGCTGCAAAGTAGCGGGCGCTAAAATTATCGTGGTACTTGGTCATACTAAGTGCGGTGCGGTTAAAGGAGCATGTGACAATGTTGCATTGGGAAATTTAACTGGATTAATCGCTAAAATAAAGCCAGCAGTGGAGCAAGAAGCAGTCACTGCTGAAAACAGAAATTCAAGTAATGGTGTTTTTGTTGAAAACGTCGCTGAATTAAATGTGAGTTTATCAGTTAAAAATATTTTGCTAAAAAGTCCAATCATCGCCGAAATGGTCAAAAATGGTGACATTGGAATTGTTGGAGGAATACATGAGATCAAAACAGGCGAAGTGAAATTTTTTGAGTAAGGGTTGATTTAGTTTAATGCGACATGTGGGCCATCATTCTTGATGGCCCTTTTTGTTGTAAACAAATGTTTACAGCCGTAATGATATTTACACAAATCCGTTCAAACTTAACAAGATATTATTGATTAAGTAGCTTGTAAATTTGTACTTTTGCAAATGCTTTTTATGAATAGAAAATTTATTTTACTCCTCTTTGTAGGAATAGTAGGAATCACCCATCAAATCCAAGCCCAAGAATTTACTACCGTAAATGGCACTGTGAAAGATAAGCTTACTGGTGAGTCAATTATTGGTGCTGTAATTAAAATTGATCAGTTAGCTAATGTTGTCGTAATATCAAATGAGTATGGTTTTTATGCTATTTCCTTACCTAAGGGTAAGTATGATTTAAGAATTAGCTTTGTAGGTTATGAAGAGAAAAGAGTTCCAATTTTACTGAATGCCCCTTTAATTACCAATGTTTTTTTAGAAAGCAAAAATCAACTAGCCGAAGTGGTAGTATCATCTAAGCGAAAGGATGATAACTTAACAAAGGCTCAGATAGGAACAGAGACGCTAAATATGCAGTTCATTAGTAAAGTGCCCGTCATTTTTGGCGAGAAAGATGTTTTAAAAACTATCCAATTACTACCTGGTGTAAAGTCGGCAGGGGAGGGAAATAGTGGATTTTATGTAAGGGGTGGTGCCGCAGATCAAAATTTAATTTTACTTGACGAAGCTCCTGTCTATAATGCGTCACATTTACTGGGTTTCTTTAGTACGTTTAACAGTGACGCAATAAAGGACGCCACATTAATAAAAGGAAATGGACCAGCACAATATGGAGGCAGGTTATCCTCAGTGCTAGATGTAAAGATGAAAGATGGGAATAACAAAAATTATACAGTGAATGGCGGGCTTGGTTTAATTAGTAGTAGATTAAGTATCGAAGGGCCCATTCAAGAAGATAAATCTTCATTTATTTTATCAGGACGAAGAACATATGCGGATGTATTTTTAAAGGCTACCGAAAAATTTAAGGATAATATATTATACTTCTACGACTTAAATGCAAAAGCAAATTATAAAATTGATGACAAGAATAGAATTTATTTTTCTGGTTATTTTGGTCAAGATGAATTAGGATTAGGAAGCAGTTTTAGGATTAATTGGGGTAATAAAACGGGAACCATACGTTGGAATCGAATTGTTAATAGTAAACTATTCTTAAACACATCATTTATTTATAGTGACTATAGCTATAATGTAGGTTTGAAAAATGGAGAAACTAACTTTAATGTAAATTCCAATATCAAGGATATTAATATTAAGCAAGATTATACTTATTACCTAAATCCTAAAAATACAATTCGTTATGGGTTTAATTCAATTTTACATACCATTACGCCGAGTGTTTTTAGCGGTACTGTAAACAATAACATTAATAAAGTAGGAAGGAATGGGCTCGAAAACGCATTGTATTTTAATAACAATTTTAAAGCAAACCAACAGCTCACCTTTGATTATGGCCTCAGAATATCTGCCTATTCAATAATGGGCGGAGATGAATATAATATTTATAATAATAACGCAATAACCCAATCTATTTTATTACAAAAAAATGAATTTGGAAAAACATATATTAATGCTGAACCCAGATTCACCAGTAATTATAGAATTAATGACTTAAGTAGTTTTAAAATTGCCTATGCACGAAATGTGCAGCATTTACATTTACTAAGTAATGCCACTGCAGCAAGTCCATCGGATCAATGGATAGGAAATTCGTATAATATTAAACCGGAACTAGCAGATCAAACAAGTATTGGTTACGCAAGGAATTTAAAAAATAATACTTACGAATTGGGTGCGGAGCTATATTATAAGCGTATGCAAAACCAATTAGATTATAAGGATGGGACCAATATCAACACTATTGCTGATGTGGAAAGTGCCTTGTTATATGGCGTTGGACGTGCATATGGCTTTGAATTTTTAGTGAAAAAGAAAATTGGCTTATTTTCTGGGTGGATAAGTTATACATTGTCGAAAACCGAAAGAAAGATACCCGGTATCAATGAAGGAAACTGGTATAATGCAAAGCAAGATAGAACACATGATGTTTCAATTGTTACGATTCTAGAACTCAACTCAAAATGGACCGTGTCTGGCGTTTTTGTTTATAGTACTGGAAATGCAGTTACTTTCCCTACTGGCAAGTATTCTTTAGGTGAACAAACCATTTATCAATATGCGAATCGTAATGCGAATAGAATGCCTGATTACCATCGACTTGATTTAACTGCCACCTATGAAAACAAAAAGAAAAATGCAGGTTCATGGAACTTTAGTTTGTATAATGTTTACGGAAGGGAAAATGCTTATCAAATATCATTCCAAGATGATCCTTCAGATAATTCAAAAACGCAAATTATACAAACAGCTTTATTTAGATGGGTGCCGAGCATAACCTATAATTTTAAATTTTAATGATGATGCACTTCAAATTTTTTAAATATTTATATTTTATATTATTTCTTTTTGCAAGCTGTGAAAAAGTAATTACGCTACCTATAGAAATTAATGATTCAAAGGTTATTATTGAAGCTAATATTACTGATCAGCCTGGCCCTTATTTTGTAAAGCTTTCCAAATCAATCAGTATTAATCAGCCTAATATTTACCCAATAATTAATAATAGCACTATTATTATTGCCGATGATAAGGGGGTAAAGGATACGCTTAAACATACAACTGGAGGTATTTACAAAACAAATAGGATTCGTGGCGTTTATGGTAACACTTATTCTTTAGAAGTCAAGGTGGAGGGTAAAATATATACGGCGCAATCTACGATGCCGATGAAAGTACATTTAGATAGCCTTAGGATTAATACATTTCCTGTAAATGGTGAAAATAGATATAGTATTATTCCAGTTTACCAAGACCCAGTGGCGCTTGGTAATAGTTATCGATTTATTCAAAAAATAAATGATACGCTGGATGGTATTTATAATATTTTTAATGATAATTTAAATAATGGGAAAATTAATCAACGCCCATTAAATAATGGAACCGAACAAATTTCAATTAAATTATTTGACAGCGTGTCAGTTGAAATGCAATGTATTAGCCAGTCGGCTCATTTATATTTTTTTACACTTAATCAACAAAGTGGTGCAGGTCCTGGTGGAGGTACTGCGCCATCCAATCCGCCTAATAATATTAATGGTGGTGCCCTTGGGCTTTTCTCAGCGCACAGTTCTCAAACCAAAGTGGTCAAAATATTAAATAAGTAATAAAAGACAACCGAAAAAGCTTGGCTAATGATTTCTTAATTCGCCGAATATCGTTTTATAAGCTTTATGTCAGCCCCTTTTTGCATTAACTCTTCTTCAATATCAAAATCATTTTGTAGTCCTAACCAAAAGTTAGGTGAGTTGCCAAAATATTTTGAAAGCCTTAAGGCGGTATCTGCAGTAACACTTCTATTGCCTTTTAGTATTTCAGAAATTCTAGTTTGCGGAATAAGGGTTGCTTTACAAAGCTTGTAAGCAGTAACATTTAAAGGGATTAGAAACTCTTCCCTTAGTACATCTCCTGGATGAATATTTTTTAACTTTTTCATAATATCTTTTAATGATAATCAATAATTTCAACCTCTTCAGCATTTTCACTGCTCCAGATGAAGATTATTCTCCATCTATTATTTATTCTTATTGAGTAATATCCTGACAAATAACCTTTCAATTTCTCTAAGTGGTTAGATGGCGGTATTGATAAGTCTACTAAATTTTCTGATCTATGTAGCATTCTCAATTTTCTTCTTGCTATTTCTTGAATGGTAATTGGCAATTTCATTGACATGTCGCCATTCCAAATCTTTAATGTTTCTTTATTTCCAAAACTAAGTATCATACTAACGTTTTACGATACTTACGCTAAAGGTAAGTATTTTATTAAAAGAACAAAATAATTAGTAAGTTTTAAAGTATCGTTTCGGTAAATACGCTGGAGTAATTGGATTGCCGGCTCATTTCATTCGCCGTCATCCCAATGGGGCTCTTTACCCAAAGCCTTTCAAAAGCAAACTTTGTTTGCTTTTGGCTTTTCTCATTCTCGTCAGCTTACACAAGCGAGCTTGCGACGCTGCCTTAAATGAGAAAAGCCTATCACTTTGTGACAGGCTTTGTAGCGAGACCGGGATTTGAACCCGGGACCTCAGGGTTATGAAGATTTTTTGAGAAAATGAAGGCGTTGATTTGTAATAAGTTACGTTTTCACAAAACTGAAATCAACCGATTTCAGTCGAATTCAGGGGGTGTTTTCCTCACGCAGAGAAATCTAGATTAATTTTTTATGTGTATAGTTTGAAACACTCTACAAATTTTGACTATTTTTCGTCAACTTTGTGCTGTCAATTTACAACATTGTTTTGACTACCGACATATAACTACTATCCTAAAGTTTCATCCTTATTATGTTCTCTTTATTTCTTCACAGGGTTATCCACGAGCTTTAGCATAATAAGCAATATAAAAATACCAATTGCTGATAATGTCGCCCACAAGAAACCCATTAATGGAACCATTGCTGCCGTATAGATCATCAGTCCATTATGAAATTTGTTTTTCATAATCAGCACTTCTTTTATTTCATTCCATTTTACCATCCCGCTTGCAACATAAAATAAAATTCCTCCAATACAGGCCATTGGCACTAATTCTAAATAGGATGCTAAAAATGCTGCGAGTAAAAGTTTAAATGTAAATTTTGCAATACCGGATAAAGGAGAAAGTGCTCCTAATTTTATATTCACCGCAGTGCGAGCCAATGCACCCGTGTGAGGAAATCCATTAAATATAGGTGTAAATATATTTACAATACCTTGCCCCCACAATTCTTTATTTGGATTATAAGGAGTGCCTAGATTATTGGCTAAACGATCAGCCATACGTGAGCAAAGTAAACTTTCTATTGCGGCTACAATGTATATTGCTATTACATAATAAATTATGGAACCAATAACATTCGAATTAATTTCAGGTAAAGATGGAAGTGTTAATACAGAAAAATCAGTAGGTATGTTTCCATATTTTGTTTTGATCAGCACTAATGCCTTGTCCTTCCAAAACGTGTTTGCTGCTAACAAACCAAAGCCAAGACCAAATACTGGCGCAGGTAAGAGCTTAGAAAAGGAAATTAATATTTTACAAATGGCGAAAGTAGCGAATGCGATAAACAATGAATACACGTTCATATCCGGTAGATATTTAATCGTTTTACTCACCTGCTCTACTATACCGTAGCCTATTTTTTCTTTGAATCCGAATACTTCCCCTAATTGTGAAAAAGCTATAACAATGGCTATTCCAATAGTAAACCCAACAACAATGGAATGAGGGACTAGCGTTATAATACGACCAACGCGAAACAATCCAGATATCATTAATAGTACGCCGGCTATTATAGATACTAGCACTAAAAAGGAATGATTATAAGTAGCCATTAGCCCTGCGATAACCGGTATATACGCAGCGGTTGGTCCGTAAACCTGATATTTTGAGCCTCCGAATAGTGCTCCCAATAACCCTGCAACAGCACCGCCTACTATACCTTGCTCCGGTCTGAGACCAGAGGCCATTGCAAAGCCCATGGCTAATGGTATTGCTACCATTGCTACAACTAGACCAGCCATCATGTCTTTAAAAACATTAGCATATATATTTCCCTTTTTTAAATCCTCGTATCGGGCATCAAAAGGATTCATAAAAAGCTTTAAACGTTGAGATAATGATTCTTGTATCATAATGCTAAATGATTTTATAATTAGTAATTTTTTTTTCCGTCTTCAAAGTAATTTAAACTTTTGGTTATAGAGCGTTTTATTAAATAAATATATTTAAATTTAAAAATATTCACATAATTAAAAGTGAACGATATGGTTGATCATGCTTTTTTTTGGTAAGAAATGACAAAAACCTCACGCAGAAACAACAAAGGACCCACTATTTAAAGTAAGTCCTTGAATTTTATGTAGAGCGTACGGGATTCGAACCCGTATTACCTCCGTGAAAGGGAGGTGACCTAACCCTTAGTCGAACGCTCCAAGTTCTCTATGTTATTAGGTCGCAAAAGTAGGTCTCAAACGCTTTACTGCCAAAAGATTTTTGCTTTTTTTAATGAATATCAATACGGTAGGGGATTTGAATTAGCGCCAATGCGGATTTGTGTAAAATACCGCTATGGGCCAATACGACCAGTTGTTTGTTTAAAATCCTTGATTTTGTTGATTTATTCTGAGTTATTTAGCCCTTATTTTTTAAAAAGATGGTACCTTTGCATCTCCTATTCAATTAAAATCGATAAAAATGAGTTCAGTTAAAGTAGCAATCAATGGATTTGGCCGTATTGGTCGCTTGGTTTTTCGCCAAATTTATAACATGGAAGGGATTGAGGTAGTGGCGATCAATGACCTTACTTCTCCAGCGGTTTTGGCACATTTATTAAAGTATGATAGTGCACAAGGTCGTTTTGATGCGGATGTGAAATCAACTGAAGATGCTGTTGTGGTGAATGGCCACGCGGTAAAAATATATGCACAACGTGATCCAGCGCAAATTCCTTGGGGTGCGCATAGCGTTGATGTGGTGATTGAATCAACAGGATTCTTTACTGATAAAGAAAAAGCTGAGTTACATATTAAAGCAGGTGCAAAGAGAGTTGTGATTTCTGCGCCAGCAACTGGGGATATGAAAACAGTGGTATTTAATACCAACCATGAAATTTTAGATGGTACGGAAACAGTGATCTCTGGTGCATCTTGTACCACGAACTGTTTAGCACCAATGGCTAAAGTATTAGAAGATAATTACGGTATTGTTACAGGTTTAATGTTAACAGTGCATGCTTATACAAATGATCAAAACACTTTAGACGGTCCGCATCCTAAAGGTGATTTACGTCGTGCACGTGCTGCTGCCGGAAATATTGTACCGAATAGTACAGGAGCTGCAAAAGCGATTGGTCTGGTATTGCCTTCTTTAAAAGGTAAGTTAGATGGATCTGCACAACGTGTTCCTACGATCACTGGTTCTTTAACTGAATTAACGACGATCTTATCTAAAAAGGTAACTGTTGCCGAAGTGAACGAAGCAATGAAAGCAGCGGCGAATGAATCATTTGGTTACACAGAAGACGAAATTGTAAGTTCTGATATTATTGGAATTACTTACGGTTCATTATTTGATGCTACACAAACTAAAGTAATGACACAAGGTGATGTTCAAATGGTAAAAACAGTGAGCTGGTATGATAATGAAATGAGTTATGTGAGTCAGCTAGTGCGTACTGTTAAGTATTTCGCAAGTAAAATAAAATAAGATTTTTATACAATGCCTTCCTTCGGGAGGGCATTTTTAATTATATTGTAAAAGAAACAAATAAAAATATGAGTTCATTTAAAGATTTTTCATTCGTTGGTAAAAAAGCCTTGATTCGTGTTGATTTTAATGTGCCTTTAAATGATGCATTTGAAATCACTGACGATAATCGGATGCGCGCAACCATTCCTACGATTACAAAAATTTTGAAAGATGGTGGCAGCGTTATTTTAATGAGCCACTTAGGTCGTCCGAAGGATGGGCCAACTGAAAAATATTCTTTAAAACATATTGTTGCGCATTTGTTTGAATTATTAGGGGTGGAGATACAATTTGCCAATGATTGTATTGGAGCAGAAGCTATTGACAAAGCGGCGGCTTTGCAAGCAGGGCAGGTTTTATTATTAGAGAACCTACGTTTTTATAAAGAAGAAGAAAAAGGAGATATTACTTTTGCAGAAAAATTATCAAAATTAGGTGATGTATATGTGAACGATGCATTTGGAACAGCGCACCGCGCACACGCTTCAACAGCGATCATTGCGCAATTCTTTACGCCAGCAAATCGAACTTTTGGATTAGTAATGGAAGGCGAAGTAATAAGTGCCGAAAAAGTAATGCATGCTGCACAAAAACCTTTTGTAGCGATTATTGGTGGAGCGAAAGTGTCTGATAAAATATTAATTATTGAAAACTTATTAGATCGCGCTACTGATATTATTATTGGTGGTGGTATGGCGTATACTTTTTTTAAAGCACAAGGTGGTAAAATTGGAAAATCGATTCATGAAGATGATCGTATGCCTTTGGCACTTGAAATTTTAGCAAAAGCGAAAGCGAAAGGCGTACAAATTCATTTGCCAGTAGACAATGTGGTCGCAGATGATTTTAGTAATACAGCCAACACCCAAACTTGTGCAAGTGGTGAAATTCCAGATGGTTGGGAAGGGTTGGACGTTGGGGAAAAATCGAGGGAACAATTTGCAAAAGTAATTTTAGCAAGTAAAACGATATTATGGAATGGCCCGATGGGTGTTTTTGAAATGGAAAACTTTCAGGCAGGTACCAAGGCGATTGCGGTTGCAGTAGCCGAAGCTACCCAAAACGGCGCCTTTAGTTTGGTGGGAGGTGGCGACAGTGTGTCAGCCGTGAACCAGTTTGGCTTTAATGATAAGGTAAGTTATGTGAGTACAGGTGGTGGAGCGATGTTGGAATACTTTGAAGGCAAAACACTTCCAGGACTTGCCGCAATTAAGGGATAGGTGTTTACTTTTAACTTAAAAATAGGTGAATTTATGCCCTTCAGCCCAGCTAGAGGGATTTTTTTGTCATGTAATTCCGTCATACGAAAAGTTTGGCATCTGCTTTGCACTATCTTTATAAACAAATACAAAACTATGTTACGCAAAAATTTAGGTTTATTCATTTTTTTAGGTGTACTCGTTATATTAATTGGGTACGGCTGTAATGGTTACAACGGATTGGTAAACCAAGACGAAAATGTTAATCAAGCATGGAACAATGTGCAAAGTGATTACCAACGCAGAGCTGATTTGATTCCAAATTTAGTTGCCGCTGTAAAAGGGGAAGCTAGTTTCGAACAAACTACTTTACAAAATGTAATTGCTGCTCGTGCAAGCGCTACACAAATGAAAGTGGATGCGAAAGATTTAACGCCTGAAAAATTACAACAATTCCAAGCAAACCAAGGTCAATTATCTCAAGCATTAGGCCGTTTAATGGTGGTGTCTGAAAACTATCCAAACTTAAGGGCCAATGATGCTTTCCGTGGCTTACAAGCGCAATTGGAAGGCACTGAAAATAGAATTAAAGTTTCAAGAAACGATTTTAATGCTGCAGTTGCAGACTATAATAAAAGAGCAAGATCATTCCCAGTTAATTTGTTAGCGGGTATGTTTGGATT
>CAXNDZ010000012.1:0-24965 GCA_964201225.1 Chitinophagales bacterium
TCATCAATGATATAAATAACATCAATGGTCTCTGAGTTTTTGCCATATTTACGGATGTTGTCTAACACCTGCGCAACGGTATAATGAGGATATACATATACATAGTCTGGGGTCATTAAACGACCCACACTATCTTCTGGATAACCTAATAAGGAGAGCGTGATTTTTCTTTCTTCAGGGTCTAGCAATTTTATTAAATCTCTGATCGCTGCTTTGGGTAATTCTTCTAAAAAGTCGGTACGGTCATCCGGTGGAAGTTCATTTAAAATTTTAGCAGTTTTACGCGCTGGTAATTCCTTAATGATATCTTTTTGTTGGTTGATATCCAAAATTTTAAAAACACTTACCGCACGGTGTACGGTCATATTATCGATAATAGTCGCCTCCTGTTGGGGAAATTCATTCACCAATTCAACAACATCACTGATGTTTTGCTCATCTAAAAATTCTTTTAATAGATGTGTGTCCTCCTTGGCAATCATTTCCAAGAAAAGTTCCGATAAATTTATTTCTTCTTTTAATTCATCCAACATGGGTGCAAGTTACGAAAAATTATAAAGGATATATTATATTTATGCTATGATATTACCAATTCTTACTATTGCCCCATCACTTAAACGAGGCCGTGGCGTTTTTGCAACGGAGTCTATCCAAATGAATACGACCATTGAAATAGCACCTGTCATTGTATTAACAAAGGAGCATCGTGCACTCGTTGAGCAAACCCTTTTATATGACTATATTTTTGAATGGGGCGAGGATCTTAAATTAGCAGCACTGGCCTTGGGTTATGTATCCATATATAACCATACGGTGCACCCTAATTGTGTGTATGAAATGGATTATGAAAATGAAACAATTTCAATCATAACGATAAAAGATATTGAAGTAGGGGAAGAGCTTTTTATAAATTATAATGCGGAAATTGACCAGGAATCTCCCGTATGGTTTGAGCAGCATTAAAATAAAGTAAGCTATAAATATGTTGGATTGCTTGCCTATTAGGCAAGTGTATTTTGTATACCTATTGTCATATAAGGGTGCGTTAGCGTGGAACAATTTCTAAAATTTGCCTAAAATCCTCATTTTACACCAGTTTTTGTTGGCTTATAATAAAATCGGTTGTATTTTTACCTCATGAACAGCAACAACCATACATATCATCATTTTCAAACCAATAGGTAAGCTAAGGGTGTAGGTATGTTTTACAATATTTATACAAAGGGCTTACTCACGAGTAGGCCCTTTTTTAATGACTATAACTTAAAAAAATGACGCGTTTAAAATTAGCGATTCAAAAATCGGGACGATTACATGAAGATTCCATTAAACTTTTAAAGGAGTGTGGTATCGATATTGAAAATGGGGTAAATAAATTAAAAGCAGTAGCCACCAATTTCCCATTGGAGTTGTTTTTTTTAAGAGACGACGATATTCCGCAATATGTGGAAGATGGGGTAGCTGATATTGGTTTTGTAGGAGAGAATGTGGTGTATGAAAAGTGTAAAAAAGTAGAAGTGGCTTATGCTTTAGGCTTTGGTAAATGCAGATTGAGTTTTGCAGTTAATAAAAACGAAACATTTACCGGCGCTACTTATTTATCTGGTAAAAAAATCGCAACTAGTTATCCTATATTGGTTCAGAAGTATTTGAATGAAAATAAGATACAAGCGGAGATTCATGAAATTAGTGGTAGTGTTGAAATAGCACCTGGTATTGGCTTGGCAGATGTTATTTGTGATTTAGTAAGCAGTGGGTCTACTTTATTTATGAATGGATTAAAGGAAGCAGATACTATTCTAGATTCACAGGCCGTATTGATTAAGCGCCCTGCATTAAATGCAGAAGCAACTGCGATATTGGAAAGATTGATGTTCCGAATTGAATCTGTTAAAAAGGCCAAAAAAAATAAATATGTTTTACTAAATGCGCCTAATGCAAATTTGGAAAAAATTATTTCATTATTGCCAGGTATGAAAAGTCCTACGGTGATTGCACTAGCAACACCGGGTTGGAGTAGTGTGCATAGTGTTATTGCAGAAAGTGATTTTTGGGAAATAATTGAAAAGTTAAAAATGGCAGGTGCAGAAGGAATTCTTGTGGTGCCGATTGAAAAAATGATTTTATGATGATGAAAGTAATCAATGAACCTAGTACTAATGAATGGGCATCCATCTTAGCGCGTCCTACAATAGATGCTGCTCAGTTGAATGACAAAGTAAATGCTATTATTAAGGAAGTGGTCGTTGGCGGTGACGCCGCGCTTAAAAAATTCACCTTGCAATTTGATCGTGTTTCGATCAATGAATTTAAAGTGACTGCTGAAAAAATTGCTGCTGCTGAAAATTTAATATCAGCAGGGTTGAAAACGGCTATACAATTAGCAAAAGTTAATATTGAAGTTTTTCACAATAGTCAAATACAGCAAGTGGAACGTATTGAAACCATGCCAGGTGTTTGGTGTTGGAGAAAATCAGTGGGTATTGAAAAAGTGGGTATTTATATTCCAGGAGGATCTGCACCCTTATTTTCAACAGTGTTGATGTTGGGGGTGCCCGCAAAAATGGCGGGTTGTAAGGAAATTATTTTATGTACACCACCCAATGAACAAGGGGAAATAAATCCTGCAATTTTATATGCTGCTTCATTGGTAGGGGTTACTGCTATTTATAGTGTAGGCGGTGCGCAAGCCATTGCGGCAATGGCCTATGGAACGGCGATCATACCTAAAGTATATAAAATATTTGGTCCAGGTAATCAATATGTAACCGCTGCAAAACAGTTGGTGCAACAAAATGGGATGGCGATAGATATGCCAGCAGGGCCAAGTGAGGTTTGTGTATGGGCTGATGAAAATGCAATACCCTCCTTTGTTGCTGCTGATTTACTATCACAGGCTGAACATGGTCCTGATAGCCAAGTCATTTTAATTGCAAACAATACGGTAATCGTTGAAACGATACAGCGTGAAATTGATTTACAATTAACGGTACTCCCGAGAAAGGATTTTGCAGCAAAAGCATTATCGAATTCAAAAGCAATTATTTTGAGCAATCAAGATCAGGCAATTGATTTGATTAATGCCTATGCGCCTGAACATTTAATTTTAGCCGTGGACAATTCTTTGCAAATAGCAGATAAAATTATAAATGCGGGTTCAGTATTTATCGGAAATTATTCACCAGAGTCCGTGGGTGATTATGCGAGTGGAACGAACCATACTTTGCCAACAAATGGATACGCAAAAGCATATAGTGGCGTTAGCTTAGATAGCTTTGTTAAAAAAATAACTTTCCAACAATTAACAGAGCGCGGATTAATGAATATAGCACCTACTGTTATTGAAATGGCTGATTCGGAAGGTTTACAAGCACATAGCAATGCAGTATCAGTCAGATTAAATTGGATAAAATCTAAAATGTAAATGATGAATTTTGACATCAAAAAAATTGTACGACCTAATATTGAAACTTTAAAAGCATATTCATCTGCTAAGCATGAATATACAGGGGAAGCCAATGTTTTATTAGATGCGAATGAAAATAGTTTAGGCTCGCCTACCACAAAATGGTATAATAGATATCCTGATCCATATCAAAAAGCAGTCAAAGAAAAAATTGGTTTCATTAAACAAATCCCAGTGTCGAAAATATTTTTAGGAAATGGAAGTGATGAGTGTATTGATATTTTGTATAGAACTTTTTGCGAGCCAGGAAAAGATAATATAATAATATGTCCGCCAACGTATCCGATGTATGAGGTAAACGCGAATATTAATAGTATTGAAATAAAATTTGCGCCACTGCTACCAGACTATCAACTAAATGTGGTTCATATTGAACAATTAGTTAATGAGCGTACTAAACTAATATGGATTTGTTCTCCTAATAATCCAACAGGAAATTCTTTAGATCGAATTGATATTGAAACTATTTTGAATCACTTTAATGGATTGGTGGTAGTGGACGAAGCCTATATTAATTTTTCAAAGCAAAAATCATTCAGTGCATCATTAATTGATTATCCGAATTTAGTGGTGTTGCAAACTTTAAGTAAAGCATGGGGCTTGGCAGGTTTACGATTAGGAATGTGTTTTGCAAGTGAAGCAATTATTGGGTATATGAATAAGGTAAAAGCACCTTATAATATTAACATAGTTACCCAAGAATTGGCATTGCAAGCGCTTGAGGAAGTGGGGCAAGTCAATGATATGATTCAACATTTAGTGGACATGCGGATTGCCTTAGCCGAAGTGATTCAAAGTATGCCCTATGTTGAAAAAGTGTATCCTTCTGACACTAATTTCTTATTGGTTAAGATACCCAAAGCCAGCGAGTTATATCGTTATTTGTTAACGCAAGGCATTGTGGTTCGAGATAGGTCGAGCCTTGAAAATTGTTCAGATAGTTTAAGAATTACCGTAGGAACAGAGCAAGAAAATACACAGTTGGTAGATGCGATGGCGAATTGGATCAATTTGACATTTGCATTAGACTAGATATCCTATTATTTTATTAAATTACACCATCATTATATAATTTAAAATGGATCACATGAAAAAAGCAATTTATCTTTTATTATTATCAATCAGTATTCATTTTTTAGCGAATGCGCAGGACAATGCTGGATTAACCTTGCCTAATGGATTTAAAGCAAATCTTTTCGCCGAAAACATAGGAAGTGCAAGACATATTGCCATCTCAAAAAGTGGCGTTGTTTTTGCAAAATTAAATAGAGCAGACAAACAAGGAAGAACCATTATCAGATTAGCCGATGAAAACAAGGATGGTGTTTCAGATAATGTCACAGGTTGGGCGAATTTCGGAGGTACAGGAATTTACTTAAAAGGTAATGCCTTGTATGCAAGTTCAAATGAAGCTGTATTTAAATATCAATTAGATGGTAATGATGAAGTGGTAAATCCATTAAGTCCAATTACAGTGGTGAGTGGTTTAATTAATCGTCGTCAACATGAATCAAAGTCCATCACTTTTGATAAGGCAAATAATATTTATGTTAACATAGGTGCTTATTCAAATGCATGTCAGGAAAAAGACAGAACAGCTGGTGGAAAAGGTATGATGCCATGTCCTATCTTGGATTCAGCGGGTGGTATTTGGAAATTTGATGCTACCAAGGAAAATCAAACTTATGGTGACGGAAAAAGATATGCTACTGGGCTTAGAAATGTTGTCGGACTTGACTGGAATCCACAAGCCAATAAATTATATGTAGCACAACATGGACGTGATCAATTAAATACTTTTTTCCCAAGCTTATATACGGATGCGCAAAACGCAGAGTTGCCAGCGGAAACCTTTTATGAAATAAATGACGGAGACAATGCGGGATGGCCGTATGTTTATTATGATAATTTCCAACATAAAAAAATAGTTTCCCCTGAGTATGGTGGCGATGGCAAAAAAGAAGGCGCGATTGATATTAAAAATCCAGCAGTCGCATTTCCAGCACATATGGCACCCATGGGTGTATTATTTTATACAGGGGATCAATTTCCTGAAAAGTATAAAAATGGGGCATTTATCACTTTTCATGGTTCTTGGAATAGAGCGCCATTACCTCAGGAAGGATTTTTTGTTGCATTTGTTCCTTTTAAGAATGGCAAAGCAACAGGGGAGTGGGAAATTTTTGCCAATGGATTTGCAGGCACGATCGATGGTGCTAAAATAACCAGCACACGCAGTGCTAAGGCGAGACCCTGCGGTTTGGCGCAAGGACCTGATGGATCCATTTATGTAAGTGATGACACGAAGGGTTCAATTTTTAAAATTTCTTATCAAAAATAATTTTCTAAATATTTTATTTGTATATGGGTAATAATAAAATTCGATTTTTTCTTTTTGGAGCGGTTATGATGTTTTTATTTGTTTCGATCAAAACGCAGGCACAAAATGTAGCAAACGGAAAAAAAATATATCAGACCAGATGTTTGGTTTGTCATCAAGCGGATGGGGGTGGCGTTCCAAATATGAATGCACCCTTGGATGGGGCAAGCAATGTAGTCGGTGATGATATTGCTAGGTTGGTGAAAATTATAAAAAATGGTTTTAACGAAAGGGTGGAGCTAGATGGATTATACTATAGTAATAGCATGACGCCGAATCCTGATTTAACGCCTACACAAATTAGTGATGTATTAAGTTATATTAGAACAAGTTGGAGCAATAAAGCAACAAAAGTAACCACCGTTCAAGTGCAACAAGGAATTAAAGGGAGTCAAAAAACAAGTACAAAGTAACAAATCGCTTTGCCGAGTTAAATTTTACATTATGCGTCCAATTTTATTTATTGATCGAGATGGGGTAATACTACAAGAACCAAAAACTGACTTTCAAATTGATCATATTGAAAAAACAAGTTTTGTGCCAGGGGTAATTACCAATTTACATAAAATTGCTACGGAGTTAGGATTTTATAAGGTCATGGTAACCAATCAAGATGGGTTAGGCACTGAGGCATATCCAACCAATGAGTTTGAACCTTTTCAGCAATTAATGATACGTACTTTAGCTGCGGAAGATTTTATTTTTGATGAAATAAAAATTGACACTTCCTATGCCAAAGATAATTTACCTACACGTAAGCCAGGCACTGGTCTTGTTCAGCATTTAATTAACAATGAAAATTTTGATCTTGCAAAATCTTTTGTGATTGGGGACAGGTGGAGTGATATATTATTAGCAAAAAATATTGGCTGTAAAGCGATTTATTTTAAATCGGGCAATCATACACTTACGGCTGACCAAGCAATTGAATATAAAGATACTATTGCATTGGAAACGGAAAGTTGGGCAGCCATCTATTCTTTTTTAAAATTAGGGTTACGAAAAGTCCAACATGAAAGAAATACGAAGGAAACTAAAATTAGTATTTCATTAAACATGGATGGAAGTGGTCAAGCGGATATTAAAACTGGATTGGGATTTTTTGATCACATGTTGGAGCAAATCGCAAGACATGGTTCCATCGATTTAGCGATTAAATGTGATGGTGATTTGCATATTGATGAGCACCATACCATTGAAGATGTCGGTATTGCTTTGGGGGAAGCGTTTGCTTTGGGTTTATCTGATAAGCGAGGAATGGAAAGATATGGTTATGCACTTCCTATGGACGAAGCCGAAGCCAAAGTTTTAATTGATTTTGGTGGACGGAACTGGATTGTATGGGATGCTAGCTTTACCCGTGAAAAAGTAGGGGAAATGCCTACCGAAATGTTTTTCCACTTTTTTAAATCATTCAGTGATGCAGCAAAGGCAAATATAAATATTAGTTGCAAGGGGGAAAATGAGCATCATAAAATTGAAGCTATATTTAAAGCCTTTGCCAAGGCCATTAAAATGGCAGTGCATCGCAATCCAGCCAGTGACCAGTTACCTAGCACTAAGGGTGTTTTGTAAAATCGGCCAATTGCACCCTGGCTAACAATTGATAGGTTAAACCTTACCTTTTTTTGGATTTATAATGGCATTTTCCTTAAATTTGCATTCAGATGATTAAAACAAACAATATATGGTGGTGGCATACAAAATCCGTTAGGGTATTGTAGTGACATAACTATATTGTCAAATTATACATAAACCCTAACAGCAATGTTGGGGTTTATTTTTTTTAATAAATGAGCAAAGGGAAAATGAAAAAAATTGTAATACAAACGGAAGTAACTAAAATGTTAGCGGATACCTTTACACCTGTAGGTATTTACCTGCGCTTAAGGGATCGTTTTCGTGATACTATTTTATTAGAAAGTACCGATTCGCATGCTTCAGAAAATAGCTATTCCTTTATTGGGGTAAATGCCATTGGCGGAATTGAAATTTCATCTTTAAATCAGATTGAATATAAATATCCGAACCAAGAGCCTGAAAAAGAAACCATCAATAATGTACATGATGCGCCTGATCGCATTTGGTCCTATATGCAACAATATGAATTAAAGTCAGCCAATTTAAAGGAAGCATCCTTTGGCCAAGGCTTGTATGGTTATACTACTTATGATGCCATTCCATTTTTTGATTCTATTCAATTTAAAAAGGAAGTTGATATCATTCCATTAATGCGCTATCGATTGTATCAATATGTGATTGCGTTTAATCATTTTAAAGATGAGATATACATTTGTGAAAATAAAATAGATGGGATTGATTCCGAATATAATGCTTTGTTATCCTTCATTAAAAGTAAGGATGTGCCGCAATATCCTTTTTTCATCAAAGGATCAGAAAGCGTAAATCAAACGGATGATGAATTTATAAAAGTGGTGATGCAAGGGATACAACATTGTATGAGAGGGGATGTGTTTCAGATTGTGCTAAGTCGCAGATTTCAACAATCCTTCCAGGGAGATGAATTTAATGTTTATCGCACTTTGCGGAATATTAATCCTTCACCGTATTTGTTCTTTTTTGATTACGGTGATTATAAATTGATGGGATCTTCGCCTGAAGCGCAAATAATTATTAAAAATGGCAAAGCGGTGGTGCATCCAATTGCAGGAACATTTAAAAGAAGTGGGGATGAGGCAACAGATGCATTAATGACTCAAAAGTTATTGGATGATCCGAAGGAAAATGCAGAGCATGTGATGTTAGTTGATTTAGCACGCAATGATTTAAGTAGGGTATGTAGCGATGTGCACGTAAAGCATTATCGTCAGGTACATTATTATAGTCATGTGATACATTTAGTAAGTGAGGTAGAAGGAACCGTAGCAAAAGATGCAAATCCATTCCAATTGGTTTCAAAAACCTTTCCTGCAGGTACATTAAGTGGTGCGCCTAAATTTAAAGCGATGCAGTTAATAGATGGAATGGAACCGACCAAAAGATCCTATTATGGAGGTTGTATTGGCTTTGTAGGTTTTGATGGCAGTTGTAATCAAGCAATCATGATCCGTACTTTTTTGAGTCAGCAAAACACTTTGACTTATCAGGCAGGTGCTGGGGTGGTTGCAGCAAGTATTCCTGAAAATGAATTGCAGGAAGTAAACAACAAGCTAAATGCATTAAAAATGGCGATGGTATTGGCCGAAAAAATACACGAATAAAAATCGAAAAGTATTTTGATTTAAATTAAAATACAAAAATAATAAAAGGATAACTCAGACAGAAAAAATAAAGTGAAAATGAAAATATTAGTATTTGACAATTATGATTCCTTTACCTACAACTTGGTGCAATTAATTAAAAAATTAGCGCCAAAAGCAGTGGTGGAAGTTTTTCGCAATGATGAGATCGCATTAGAAGCAGTTAAAGGGTATGATAAAATTTTATTGTCACCAGGGCCAGGTGTTCCTTCTGAATCAGGCTTGTTATTGCCGCTCATTAAGGAATATGCTGCTAGTAAATCTATTTTTGGTGTTTGTTTGGGACAACAAGCCATTGGAGAATCATTTGGAGGACAATTAACTAATTTGTCAAAAGTATACCATGGCATTGCAACTCCTATTGAATTAACAACGCCTTCGGTATTATTTGAAGGCTTACCTGCTAAATTTAGTGTGGGACGATACCATAGTTGGGTAGTGGACGAAAAAAACTTCCCTACTGATTTGATTATTACTTCGAAAGATGAAAATGGATATATCATGTCCTTGGAGCACAAAACATATGATGTTAAAGGGGTGCAATACCATCCTGAAAGTGTTTTGACACCAGATGGAAGTAAAATTATCAACAACTGGTTAAAAATTTAAAATCCTGCATTAACAAAAAAGAAATTGGTCAATATATAAAGAATGACATTGATTAAAATAGAAGAAAAAACAATTGAACACTACAAATAAGATGAAAAAAATATTACAATATTTATTTGAACACAAATCACTAACCAGGGAGCAGGCCATGGAAGTTTTGGTGGACATCTCCAATGGTAAATATAATGAGCATGAAATAACTTCATTCATTACGGTGTATTTGATGCGTAGTATAACCATTGATGAGTTAATGGGTTTTAGAGATGCGTTACTTTCCTTAGCAGTTAAAGTAAATTTAGGTATTGATAATGCCATTGATATTGTGGGAACGGGAGGAGATGGTAAGGATACATTTAACATTTCAACATTAGCATGTTTTATTGTGGCAGGCACTGGTCAGCCAGTAGTAAAGCATGGCAATTATGGTGCATCAAGCATCAGTGGGTCTTCCAATGTGATGGAACAATTGGGGTATAAATTTAAAAACGAAGAAGCTGCATTAGCAAAAGAGGTAAAAGAAGCAGGTATTTGTTTTTTACATGCACCATTATTTCATCCGGCATTAAAAACAGTTGGGCCATTAAGAAGAAATATGGGCGTACGTACCTTTTTTAATATGTTAGGGCCAATTGTAAATCCTTCACAACCAAAGTTTCAATTAATAGGGGTGTATAATTTAGAAATGGCCAGAATATATAATTATGTGTTGCAGTTATTAGATAAGGAATTCACCATCATTCATAGTTTAGATGGATATGATGAAATTTCATTAACAACTGATACTAAAATATTATCCAATACTGGAGAATCGATTAAAACCCCCTATCAATTAGGTAAAAAGCGTGTATTTGCAGCTGAATTAGAAGGGGGCGATACCGTAGCTGAGGCAGCTGGTATTTTTAAAAATATTATTGAAGGAAAAGGGACTTGGTCACAAAATGCAGTAGTGTTGGCGAATGCTGCAATGGCTTTACATGTGACAGGTAAGTATGAAAATTATGATTTGGCTTTTCAAGCCGCTGTGCATAGTTTGGAATCGGGTGCGGCCAATAATTGTTTAAAAAAATTAATTAGCCTACAATAATGAGCACAAATATATTAGCAAAAATTGTAGCGAGTAAGTTCGTTGAAGTAGCAGAACGAAAAAAGCAAATTTCTATTGGGGAGCTTGAAGCAATGCCTTTATTTGCAAAAGAGGGTAATTCCTTAAAGTTAAATTTAGTTGATCCAAACAAAACGGGCATAATAGCTGAATTCAAAAGACAATCTCCCTCCAAGGGCATTATCAATAATACAGCATTGGTTCATGATGTAACCAAAGCATATAGTGATTTTGGAGCTTCAGGGATTTCGGTATTGACAGATACTCATTTTTTCGGCGGCAGCTTGGATGATTTAGAAATAGCCGTAAAAAATACGACGCCAGTATTACGTAAAGAATTTATTATTGATGAGTTTCAAATTATTGAAGCCAAAGCTTATGGAGCTTCTGTTATTTTATTAATTGCCTCCTGCTTAACGCCTGCCGAAACGAAATTATTGGCGGGTACTGCAAAGGCATTAGGAATGGAAGTATTATTGGAGATACATGACAAAACTGAAATGGGATATATATGTGATGAGGTTGATTTTGTTGGGGTGAACAATCGTAGTTTAAAATCATTTGAAGTAAATATTGAACATTCCTTACAATTAAGAAGTCAACTACCCAAAAACAAATTAAGTATAGCAGAGAGTGGTATTTATGATATGGCTACTTTTCAGTTATTAAAAAAGGAAGGGTTTGATGGATTTTTAATGGGGGAGTATTTTATGAAACAAACGGATCCGGCAAAAGCTTTTGAACTATTTGCATCACAAATAAAATCAAGTGGCAATGCAATATAAAGTTTGTGGTATTACTGATTTGGCGCAAGCCAGCGCACTTGATGAAATGAAAGTAAACTTTATTGGGTTTATTTTTTATGCACCCTCGAAGCGCTATGTATTAAATCATTTGAGAACAGATCAATTGTTTGCGTTTAACCCAACGAATGCCAAAAAAGTGGGTGTATTTGTAAATGAAAATTTGGCGCATGTAATTGACATCATTAGTAAAGCCAAATTGGATTTAGTGCAATTGCATGGCGATGAGGATGCTGATTATTGTGCAACCATTAATCAAATAGTTCCGGTAGTTAAGGTATTTAGGGTGGGGAATCGTTTACCGGAATTTGCAGCATACGAAAATGCTGCTAGCTATTATTTATTTGATACCGATAGTACTTTATATGGAGGTACAGGACAACATTTTAATTGGGAGCTTATCAAAAATACTGAATTTAATAAGCCCTATTTTTTAAGTGGGGGTATTGGTCCAAATGATGCGCAGGGTATTGAAGTATTGCAAAAAACAAAAGCAGGAAAAAGTTTAACCGTTATTGATATTAACAGCCAATTTGAAATGGCTCCAGGGATAAAAAATTTAGAATTAATTAAAACATTTATAAATGCAAGTATTTAACACGCAATTAAATTATCAAAATCCGAGTATCGAGGGGAACTATGGCGAATTTGGAGGGGCCTATATCCCTGAGATGTTATTTAAAAATGTGGAAACCCTCAAGGCCGAGTATTTGAAAATAATGGGGGATCCTACCTTTATCGCTGAAGTGGATGCTTTATTAAAAGATTATGTAGGAAGGCCAACACCACTTTTCTATGCTGAAAGATTAAGCAAAGAAATAGGCGCAAACATATATTTAAAGCGGGAGGATTTGTGTCATACAGGCGCGCATAAAATTAATAACACGATTGGTCAAATTGTTTTGGCAAAAAGATTAGGTAAAACTAAAATTATTGCTGAAACAGGTGCTGGACAACATGGGGTTGCAACAGCAACGGTTTGTGCATTAAAGGGAATGGAATGTGTCGTTTACATGGGGGAGAAAGACATTGAAAGACAAGCACCCAATGTAGCAAGAATGAAAATGCTCGGCGCAACGGTAGTACCTGCAATGAGTGGAAGTAAAACTCTAAAAGATGCAACCAATGAGGCAATTCGTGCATGGATCAATGAGCCTAATGAAACGCATTATATCATTGGTAGTGTGGTAGGCCCGCATCCTTATCCGGATATGGTTGCACGTTTTCAAAGTGTCATTAGTAAGGAAATGCGAAGCCAGTTAAAGGAAAAGCTAGGGAATGAATTACCTACACATGTTGTGGCCTGTGTCGGCGGGGGTAGTAATGCAGCAGGTGCATTTTATCATTTTTTAAATGAACCAAGCGTTGCATTGGTTGCTGTTGAAGCAGCAGGTCATGGCGTATATTCAGGATTAAGTGCTGCTACCACCCAACTAGGGACACATGGCATCTTACATGGCAGTAAAAGTATTGTAATGCAAACAAGTGATGGCCAAGTGGTAGAGCCACATAGTATTTCTGCAGGCTTGGATTATCCGGGTATTGGCCCATTACACGCATTTTTATATGAAAGCAAGCGTGGTACTTTTTTAAGTGCTACTGATGAAGAAGCGCTGGCTTCCGCTTTTCATATTTCACAAATTGAGGGTATTATTCCTGCATTGGAAACAGCACATGCTTTTTCTGTATTGCCTAAATTAGGTTTAAAACCAACTGATGTGGTGGTAGTTTGTTTAAGTGGAAGAGGCGATAAGGATTTGGCAACCTATATGGAGCATTTGTAATTACACTTGTAATCGAAGAGGAATCTAATATAATAAAAATGAGATTTTTTAGGACAAAATTTGAACTAATAAAAATCTTAATCAAAATATAAAGTATGTCAAGATTAGAAAATTTATTTAAAGTACAATCAAAGCGCGTTTTGAATGTATACTGTACGGCAGGATACCCTCAGTTGAATAGTACATTACAAATCATGGAAAGCTTGCAAGAAAACGGTGCAAATATTATTGAGCTTGGTATGCCTTATAGTGATCCATTGGCTGATGGAGAAGTGATTCAAGTAAGTAGTCTTCATGCATTGTCAAATGGCATGACCCTACAGGTATTATTTAAGCAATTAAGTGAAATGCGCAAAACAATTCATATTCCAGTAGTATTAATGGGGTATATGAATCCAATTTTGCAATATGGTTTTGAAGCTTTTTGCGCGCGCGCTAAGGAAGTGGGCGTAGATGGGCTTATTTTACCTGACCTGCCTTTGTTTGAGTTTGAAAACAGCTATGGAAAAACTATCAAAGACAATGGGCTTGATTTCATTTTCCTAGTCACACCAGAAACGCCAGAAGAAAGATTAAGAAAGTTAGACAGCTTAAGTTCAGGTTTTTTATATGCTGTAAGTTCATCGGCTACCACTGGTAAAGACAAAGATTTTTCGCAAGTGGCACTATATTTGGAAAGGCTGCAACAAATGAATTTGAAAAATCCAATCTTAGTCGGATTTGGGATCAAGGATAAGCAAACATTTGATGCTGTGAATGAATTTTCAAATGGGGCGATTATTGGGTCAGCTTATATCAAAGCTTTGGCTGAGGGGGAAGAGGTGGGTGTAACAACCAAGCAATTTTTAAATAGTGTTTTGGGAAATTAATTGACAATGAATACAGTTATTATACAATATAATGCAGGCAATATTCAATCGGTGTTATACGCATTGGAAAGGATTGGCATGACAGCAGTGGTGACTGATGACCCAACATTGATACAATCTGCAGATAAGGTAATTTTCCCAGGAGTGGGCGAAGCCAGTACCGCGATGCAATATTTAAAGGAACGTAATTTGGATAAATTAATTCCCCAATTAAAACAACCCGTATTAGGTATTTGTCTTGGTATGCAATTAATGTGTAACCATTCCGAAGAAAATGATACCCCCTGCTTAGGAATTTTTGATGCTCAGGTTAAAAAGTTTTCAACTGCTGAACCTGCGCTTAAAATACCACAAATGGGATGGAATACTATTTGTGATTTAAAAACCGATTTATTTACCTCCGTTCCAGAAAATAGTTTCGCCTATTTTGTGCATGGCTATTATGCAACAATTGGGAGGCATACCATTGCCAAAACTGATTACATACTAAGTTATAGCGCAGCCTTACAAAAAGATAATTTTTATGGGGTGCAGTTTCATCCTGAAAAGTCGGCCTTGGTAGGAGAACAAATTATTAAAAACTTTATCGCACTTTAAACAAAACATAAATATGCAAATTATTCCAGCCATTGATATTATTGAAGGAAAGTGTGTTCGTTTAACGGAAGGTGACTATGCGCAAAAAAAAATATACAATGAAAATCCATTGGAAGTGGCAAAGGCTTTTGAGGGGATTGGTTTAATGCGGTTGCATTTGGTTGATTTAGATGGAGCAAAAGCAGGCGAGGTGGTGAATTGGAAAGTATTAGAAAAAATTGCTACGCAAACTTCATTGAAGATTGATTTTGGCGGAGGCATTAAAAAAGAAGCAACTTTAAAAATGGTATTGGAATCGGGTGCTACTTATGCGACCATTGGAAGTTTAGCAGTAAAAAATCCGGAATTATTTCAGGAATGGATCGCCAGGTTCGGGGCAGAAGTTTTTATGTTGGGCGCTGACGTTTTTGAAGAAAAAATTGCCATCGGTGGTTGGTTGGAAAAAACCAATATCGCCGTATTTGATTTTATGAAAATGTATATGGACAAAGGGGTAAGCCAAATGTTTTGTACAGATATTAAAAAGGACGGAAAACTACAAGGACCTTCGATTGAATTGTATGAAAAAATCATCAATCAATTTCCCACTTTAAATTTAATTGCAAGTGGCGGGGTGAGTTCCTTGGATGATTTAATTGAATTGGAGGAAATTGGCTGTAGTGCAGCAATAGTAGGAAAGGCGATTTATGAAAATAAAATTACAATCAATGATTTGGCAAATTTTAATTAAGTCGCTAAATTAAAAAATATTACATGTTAACCAAACGAATCATACCCTGTTTAGATATCAAAGATGGCCGAACCGTTAAAGGGGTCAACTTTGCTGAATTGCGGGATGCAGGAGATCCGATTGAATTAGCTGCGCTATATGCATTACAAGGCGCTGATGAATTAGTTTTTTTGGATATTACTGCAACGGTAGAAAAAAGAAAGACCTTAAGTGAGTTGGTCAATAAAATCGCACATAAAATTAATATCCCATTTACTGTGGGGGGAGGAATAAAAACCGAGGAAGATGTAAGTATATTATTACAAAATGGTGCTGATAAAATTTCTATAAATACTGCAGCCTATCTGGATCCTACAATTATTCAAAGCTTTGCAAAAAATTTTGGTAGTCAATGTGTGGTTTTAGCGATTGATACCAAATGTGAAGCAGATGGAAACTGGTGTGTTTATTTAAACGGAGGTCGTCAAAAAACAGATACCTTAACTACGGAGTGGGCAAAAAAAGCGGTGGATTTAGGGGCCGGCGAAATATTATTGACTTCCATGAACCATGATGGTACCAAACAAGGTTTTGCATTAGATATTACAGCAACACTATCCTCTAGCTTGCCTGTCCCTATTATTGCATCAGGCGGTGGCGGAGTATCTTCCCATTTTTATGATGTTTTTACTACAGGCAAAGCCGATGCGGCATTGGCGGCAAGCATATTTCATTATAAGGAATTGGCAATACCAGATTTAAAACAATATTTAAGCAATAAAGGAATACCTATTCGTCTTTAAGTTTATTTCGAACCCAAACTTTAATTAATTTTACTTATGAATATCAATTTTACAAAATATGCGGATGGGTTGGTGCCTGCTATTATTCAAGATGCAAACACTAAAAATGTGTTGATGCTGGGTTTTATGAATCAGGCGGCAGTGGATGCAACTATTTCACTAAAGAATGTTACATTTTTTAGTCGTTCAAAAAATAGGTTATGGATGAAAGGGGAGGAAAGTGGCAATTTTCTTCAATATATAAGTATGGCGCTTGACTGTGAACAAGATACTTTACTCATTCAAGCGGTTCCATTAGGTCCAGTTTGTCATAACGGGACAGCGACTTGCTGGGGTGAGAATACAGAAAATGATTTCTCATTTTTACATCAATTGGAGCAAATCATTGGGTCACGTAAAAATGCAGATCCTTCGAGTTCCTATGTTGCTAGTTTATTTGCTAAGGGGATTAATAAGATTGCCCAAAAAGTAGGTGAGGAAGCAGTCGAATTAGTGATAGAAGCCAAAGACAATGATGCAAAATTATTTTTAGATGAATCCGCTGATTTATTATTCCATTACATGATTTTATTACAAGCAAAGGGCTACCAGCTTACCGATATCGCAAAAGTGTTAAAACAAAGACATCAGGGTTAAATTACTTATATTTACATTTCAATTTTTTAAATGATACTTATGAAAAAATGGATAATTGGGTTTTTAGTAATGTGTATTTATACAAATTTAAGTGCACAGGGAATAGTTATTAATGGGGAATTGAAAAATTTACCAGACAGTACGGTGGTAACTTTATTAGATGGGATGGGTAATAAAGAAGTTGCATCAGTAAAGGCAATGGGCGGGAAATTTGAATTAAAAGCAAGTACTAATTTTACCAGCATCTTTATTGTTGGATTTAGTGGCATACAAGCAAAGCTTCCTTTATTTATTAATAATGAGAAAGTAAGTATCTCCGGGGATATTCTAACGCCTAATGCCATTCAATACCAAGGCTCACCAAGTCATAGTGTGTATCAATCCTATATGGCAGTGATGAATCCAAAGATGGAAGCTTATTTCAAAAATTTAGGGGCAGTGCAAGGGGAGAAAAATGAAAAAACGAAGGACTCCTTGACGCAAATTGCAGAAAGTCAGTCAAAGGATTTAATTTTTACTTATGAAAATATGAGTAGAATTAATAATTCATCTCCAGTAACTACTTTTTTTTTATTCCAATATGCTAATATATTCCCATCGGTTAAAGACCAGTTGTCCAGCTATTATGAATTGCTAAAAGGGGATGCCATAACAGGACCTTTTGCTGACGTTATTAGCAAAACCTTAGCATCTAGTAGTTTTGGCAAAATAGGGTCTGCTATGCCTGATTTTACGCAAAATGATCAGAATGGCAAACCGGTTCGCTTATCCTCATTTAAGGGAAAATATGTATTGGTTGATTTTTGGGCAAGCTGGTGCGGACCCTGTCGTGCTGAAAACCCAAATCTGGTGAAAGCATACAATACGTTTAAGTCAAAAAATTTCACCATATTAAGTGTCAGTTTAGATAACAATAAGGATAAGTGGTTGGAGGCAATCAAAAAAGATGTATTGACTTGGACGCATGTAAGTGATTTAAAGTATTGGCAAAATGAAGTAGCCGTTCAATTTGGTATTCAAAGTATTCCAGCTAGTTTCATTTTAGATCCCACAGGAAAAATTATAGGAAGAGATTTAAGAGGCGCTGACTTAGATACATTTTTAAGTAAAAATTTGAAATAGCAGTATAAAAATTTGGATATAATATTTCAGAATATATAAACTTAAAAAGCCTTGAATCACTTCAAGGCTTTTTTGTATTCGGCTTCTTCGAAACCTAATAAAATGACTTTGTCATTGATACTTAGTAGCGGACGTTTAATGATGGATGTTTTTTCGATCATTAAAGTAATGGCTGCTTTTTGTGTAGTAATTTTTGTCTGTACTTCGGGTGGAAGTTGTCGCCAAGTAGCCCCTTTTTTATTGACTAAGGCTTCCCAACCTACTTGCGTACACCAGCTGGTGAGTATTGCGCTGGTAATGCCTAGTTTTTTGTAATCATGAAATTCGTACGCAATTTTTTTTGCTTTTAACCAATCCAATGCTTTTTTTACCGTGTTGCAATTAGGAATGGCATATACTTTCAAGTCGCTCATTTGATTTACTTTATATATTTTTTAGCTAGCCAGCTTTCCGATATTGGTTGCAACCATTGTGCTTCCATCTCGGCTTTGTTATTAACTAAATTATTAAAATATAAGCTATCATTGGTTAATAAACCATTCTCAATAGCATAGCCTACTTGTGCCAATGGAATGGTTTCTACTTTGTTCTTTACCCAAAATGCGAGTAGTTCTCTATTAAACATTTGTAATTGAAATCTTTTTTCAATTTCTTTAATAATATGAACTGAACTATCGGTACTGCATCCACCTACTGTGGTATGTGATTCATCCGCCATGATAACAATAAACTGTCCATATAAAATAGTGGCAAACCCTTTAACATTTGCGCCATGACTTTTCCATATATCTGTAAAATCTTCTAAGATGGTTTCAATTTCGAAAATTTCACTCATGCTAAATAATCGGTTGGATTGGTAGATCCATACCTTAGATAGTGGGTGAAAATTTGCTGGAAAAATATTGGGTAAATGTACTTTCATGATGTTTAAATTATATGATTGCTTGTGCGACTATTTCTGCGATGTCTAAAACTGCTGGGTCATGCTGATTTTCGGCAACTTTTAATCCATCGGATAACATGGTATTGCAAAAAGGGCATGCACTTGCCACAAAATCAGTAGCCGTTGCCCTTGCTTCTTCAGCACGCTCAGTATTAATCCTCTTATCTCCTTTTTCTTCTTCTTTGAACATTTGTGCGCCACCAGCACCACAACACAAACCCTTGGATTTACATCTTTTCATTTCCTTTAATTCCATGTCCAAACTTTCCAATACTTTTCTTGGGGCTTCATATATTTCATTTGCCCTGCCTAAATAACAGCTATCGTGGTAAGTAATGGTTTTTCCTTTCCATTCATTACTATCAGTAAATTTAATTTTTCCTTGTTCAATTAATTCTTGTAAAAATTGGGTATGATGTATTACATCATAATTACCTCCAAGTATGGGATATTCGTTTTTTAAAGTATTAAAGCAATGCGGACAGGTAGTAACAATTTTTTTTATATTGTAACCGTTTAATATTTGAATATTTTGATAAGCCATCATTTGAAACATGAATTCATTACCAGCGCGCCTTGCAGGATCGCCTGTGCATGCTTCTTCTTTTCCTAAAATGGCATATTTAACACCTGCTTTATTTAAAATGGTAGCAAAAGCCTTTGTAATTTTTTGCGCTCTTTGGTCAAAGCTGCCAGCACAACCTACCCAAAATAAAATTTCAGGTTGTTCGCCACTCGCCATCATTTCCGCCATTGTAGATACCTTCATAAAATTATTTTTATGCCTTTGTCCATGCATCACGGTCATCAGGAGAAAACTTCCATGGTGCAAAATTATTTTCAATATTACTAAACATACTATTCCATTCTTGTGGGGCATTGCTTTGCTCCATCACGAGTGATCTTCTTAATTCAATGATAATATCCAAGGGAGAAATGCTAATTGGACATTCCTGCACACATGCATTACAGGTAGTGCATGCCCTTAATTCCTCCACGGTAATATAGTCATGTAACAATGTTTTGCCATCTGGGACAAAAACTTTGTTTATTGCTATATTTTTTGAGATGGTTTCAATTCGATCTCTGGTTGCCATCATTATTTTACGTGGGCTTAATAATTTCCCAGTGCTATTGGCTGGACATGCATCTGTGCATCTACCACATTCTGAACAACTATAAGCGTCCATTAAATTTTTCCAACTCAATTCGGTGGCTTCCTTAGCGCCAAAGCTTTCAGGTGCTGCTGCATTTGTAGGTGCTAACTCAGGTTGCATGGCGTACAATACTTCATTTTGTATATCAGGCATATTATGGATTGTCCCACCAGGAATCAGTGGCGCATAATAGGCATTGGGGAAAGCTAAAACGATGTGCAAATGCTTTGAGTAAGGTAGGTAATTCATAAAGGAATAAATACCAATGATATGCAACCACCATGCTGTCTTCTCAACAAGCAGCAATTGTTCCTGACTATAAGTTGCTGTTAACCATGGGGTGAAATTTTTTGATATAATAAAGCTTACTTCATGATCGGCTGCATTCATCAGTAGGAATAAGCTCATCAAAACTATTTCAATAATTAAAATATAATTAGCATCGGAGCGAGGCCATCCTTCCAAGTCCTTACTGATAAATCTTTTTAATTTTATAATATTTCTTCTGATTAAAAAAACCACACATGCAATGGTGACCAGTAGCGCTAGAATTTCAAATGTGTTGATTAAGAAAGTATAAAGCCCGCCCATGCTTTTTGAAAATACACGATGCGTGCCTAAAATACCATCTACAATAATTTCAAGCAATTCAATATTAATAATAATGAATCCGATGTATAGGATTAAATGTAAAACTGCAACAATGGGTTTTTGAAACATCTTTTTTTGGCCTAAGGCCAACAAAATTACATTTCGCCATCTTTGTCCCGGGTGGTCATTTAAATCAGCTGTTTTTCCTAATAAGATACTGCGCCTAATACGCAATATTTTTTTTGCAAATATCCCAAAAGAGAGCAGGGTAATAAGAGTAAAAATGATTTCTGAAATTAAACCCATATGGTGTTTTTTCGCTTTTAGGGATACACAAATTTAACCCATTTATAAAGTCATACAGAACAACTTGGCCTTAAATTTTCTAAATTAATAATAAAGCCATTGACTGCTCCATTTGCCATTGCTTAGTATCAGGGTGGGGGCCGGAAATTTAATCGCATTTAATACAAAAAACATCGATTTTACCCACTTTTTTTTAGTTGGAATTTTCTCAAAATCAACATCCAAGGAAAGGTACCATTGTTGGTATCTTTTGATATCATCACGGACAATATCTCCATTGGGACTTGGCCAATTATTGCCATATCCGCCAAACATATTGTCCGCGCCATAACCAACAGCAATATTTAACCATTTGGGGACGGGAAGTTGGTTGTTAAAATCATGCAAGTTGGCACTTAGCCAATAGGTTTGTGCATTATAATCTTTGAATAATCTTTCAGTAAATACGGAACCAAAAAAATCATTGGTTCGATCCTGCAACTGTTTGTCACCATATTTATTGTAGTGTGCGCTCAATTTTAATCTAACACGTTGTTTTTTCCATAACAATTCTTGGCCCATCCATAGTCCAACGCCAATAGTGTTACTTCCTATATCAGGCCAGCTCCAGCCCCATTGGGTTGAATAACCGTCCAAGGTTTCAATAACTGTTTGGTAAGCCAATCCTGAAAATCCTGCCAACAAAACTGCTTTTTTATGTTTTACGCCAGCCCATTCCCAGGTCCTAAAACTTAATCTAGATAAGTTGTATGCGGTGTAGGCATGTCCTACTTTATCCATATCCAACCATTCTCCTGCATCATTATAATAATGAAAACTACTTTTAGGGTAGCCAGCGTACCATATTTTATTTAGTCCGATCATAGAAGCGCCATAGCCCAGGCCTTGAAGTGAGGAGACTAAGCGCAATCTTTTTTTAAAGTTGGGGTTATTCGAAACACCTGTATCTAAGCCGGGTTCGTTGTTTTTATTAGCAGTAGTAATTATAATACTTGAATCAGCAGTTTGACCAATACTGACATGGGCAATTAAAAACAGGGAAATAAATAAGATTGTAATTAACTTCATGTTATTATATATCAAAATTAAACATTAAAATTAATAATCTCCCTTTGCGAATTGGTGGATTTGCAATTATTGCTTAAAATTGCCATTAAACAAGGAACTATGAGTGAAATGATTGAATTGAATGTGCAGCGCTGGTTGTCCGGAAATTATGATGCGAATACAAAACAAATTATTCTTGATTTACAAGCGAATAATAAAGAAGAATTACAAGATTCATTTTATAGAAATTTGGAATTTGGTACTGGCGGATTAAGGGGTATTATGGGGGTGGGGACCAATCGAATTAATAAGTACACGATTGGCATGGCGACGCAAGGATTTTCTAATTATTTACTTAAAACTTATTCGAACGAATCAATAGCTGTTGCCATAGGGCATGATAGTAGAAATCATTCCCGATTTTTTGCTGAAACTACAGCGCAGGTATTTGCGGCCAATGGAATTAAAGTTTTTTTATTTGAAGCATTAAGGCCTACACCTGAATTAAGCTTCGCCATTAGGCAGCTTAAATGTAAAGCCGGTGTTGTTTGCACCGCATCGCATAATCCGAAGGAATACAACGGCTATAAAGCCTATTGGGATGATGGAGGTCAATTAGTGCCACCCCATGATAAAAATGTAATTACGGAAGTGGAAAGTATTCAAAGTGTAGATGAGGTGAAGTGGTCAGGTGGCGAACAAAATATTCAGTTATTGGGGGATGCAATGGATCAGGATTATATCAAAATGCTTACCTCATTAAGTGTGTATCCTGAAATAATTGCGGAACAACAGGATTTAAAAATTGTGTATACGCCCATTCACGGTACAGGCATTACTTTGGTGCCAAAAGTGTTAGCGAGTTTTGGTTTTACCAATGTGACTATTGTGGATGAACAAGCAACACCTGATGGTAATTTCCCAACGGTTAAATATCCGAACCCAGAAGAAAGTGAAACGATGAGCATTGGTTTGGCAAAAGCGCAAGCGATGAATGCTGATATTTTATTAGGCACAGATCCAGATGCGGACAGAGTGGGGGTGGGTGTTAAAAATCACAAAGGGGAATGGGTATTAATGAATGGTAATCAAACAGCAGTTTTGGCATTTGCTTATATGATGGAGGCCAGAAGGGCCAAAGGTATTGCTGCGCCAAATGATATGGTGGTCACTACCATTGTAACGACAGAAATGATTAACCAGGTAGCTAAAATAAATGAAGTCAATTGCTACAATGTTTTAACTGGGTTTAAATGGATAGCGGAATTAGTAAAAGAAAAAGAAGGGAAGGAAAATTATATAATTGGTGGCGAAGAAAGCTTTGGCTTAATGATTGGAGACCAAATTCGTGATAAAGATGCGGTGAGTGCAGTTGCCTTATTATGTGAAATGGCTGCCGTCGAAAAAAGCAAGGGTAAAACACTATTTGATAAGATGATTGAATTGTATATTCAATATGGATTTTATTATGAAAATTTAATCAGCATCACCAAAAAGGGAATGAACGGGCAGCAGGAAATTAAGGACATGATGGATGACTATCGTCAGTCGCCACCTGTTACTATTGATGGAGAAGCGGTGGTTACCTTATTAGATTATGAGTTACAAGTGGGGAGAAATTTGCAAACGGGGGAATCTTGGAAATTAAATTTACCTAAAAGCAATGTGTTGCAATTTATCACGGCGAAGGGCAGTAAAATTTCTGCAAGGCCAAGTGGGACGGAGCCTAAAATAAAGTTTTATTTTAGTGTGAATACGGAATTAAAGGATAAGGCATCATTTGACAGTAAGTATCAAATGTTGCAAGACAAAATAAACGGCATTATTAAAGACATGCAATTAAATTAGCGCTAAAGTATGAATAAATCAGCGCCATTGGTAGATGCCTACTTGCATAAGGGATTAAGAGAGAAATTAGTTATTCAATTAAGGGATAAAGGCATTACAGATGAAAATGTTTTATCCGCTATTGGTAAAATCCCCAGACATTTCTTTTTAGATTCTGCTTTTGATAAAATTGCCTACGAAGATCGGGCATTTCCGATTGCTGCGGATCAAACCATATCGCAGCCTTATACAGTGGCTTATCAAACCCAATTGTTGCAAATTAAAAAAGGGGATAAAGTACTTGAAATTGGCACAGGGAGTATGTATCAAACATCAGTACTAGCCGAAATGGGTGCAGAGGTGTTTACGATTGAAAGACAAAAGCAATTGTTTGATAAAACAGCCAAATATGTTTTTAAGGACTTGTATTTGAATGTGCAATTTTTCTTTGGAGATGGTTTTGAGGGATTGCCCCATTTGGCGCCCTTTGATAAAATACTAATTACTGCGGCAGCGCCTCATTTGCCAGAAAAATTATGGGCCCAATTGAAAACCAGTGGTAAAATGATCATCCCTTTGGATGAATCTGAAACGGCACAACGCATGATGCGCTTAACCAAAAAAAGAGATGGGTCTGTGAAAAAAGAATCCTTTGATCAATTTTCATTCGTACCCATGTTGCAAGGAAAAACCCAAAAATAAAATCGGTTGAATTCTACTTTTGGGTTTAAATAGTATGAATAAAGGCGCTATCCCTTTATTTTAGTTTTATTATTGTCCTTGATCCATTGATCCACCATCTTCCATTCTGTTATTTTTTCTTCTTAATAAATTCACATCGAATTTACCAAAACGATAGGAGAAGTTAATTCTAAAAAATTGCTGATCTCTGATTCGAGTAACATTTTGAATAAAGTATAAACTTTCAGAATAAGTTTTAGTAATCCTTGTTTT
>CAXNDZ010000013.1:0-21516 GCA_964201225.1 Chitinophagales bacterium
TATTGATGCTAAGCTTTTTAATAATGATACAACTATTTTATCAGGAAATTCAGTAACACTTAGTTCGCATGGCATACTTAATAGTTCAGATAAAACAGTAGTTTATGATTTTACAAATACTAATTCATTAAATGATTTTACAACACTTACCACATCAAGTGGCACCATTGATGTAACTAATAATGGACAGACAGGTAAGGGGGTTGAGCTTATTCGTGCTAATAATTGCTGTAGTGATGCAGAGATGAAAACATTAAGAGAAGATTTTAGTTATGGAACATATGAGGTTGATGCATTTAGTGCCTCGGGTACTGCGGATCAAAGTTTTGGAATTATGGAACAATCGGGATCTTGGGTGAATCGTGTATTAATGATAGGTTCAAGACCAAGTGGAACAGATAATCCAGGATGGGATATCTATTTTAAAGGAGTTAAAATTGGGGGTTCGGGTATTAGCCCTGTAGGCAATAATACATGGTATAAGATAAAAGTTTATATAACTAAAACCTCCTTAAAGGTTTGGTTAAATAGTAATGTAATTTTTGATGGTGCTTTACCTTCTTCAATCACTAATCCAAGGGGTGCAATTAGAGTTGGAGCTTATGATGTTAGTAGGTATGATAATATTAAATATACTCCTTACCAAGAATTATCATATTTGTGGTCAACTTCAAATAACACGCAAAATATTACAGTATCTCCAACAGTTACCACTACTTATCAGGTCAGCGTTACAGACAAAACAACTACTTGTAATGCGTCCTCTGATATAAGAGTGCTCAAAATCAATATTATTAATTCTGATGCAAGTATTTGTAATAGTACTACGCAGGTATTATCAATAGATAGTGTATTTTCAAAATATGCTACATGGCAAACAAAAAAAGCAGGCATTGAATTCTATAATATTAAAAAAGATTTAAACGGCAATTTATATGCTTTAGCAGCATTGAATAGTCAAAAAATATTCAAAAGTATTGATCGAGGTGAAACATGGGAGCAAATGTCGGGGTTTCCTAGTTTGGGCGGTAATAATTTTATGGCACTAGGTATAGATCAAAACAATGTAATTTATGCTTCAACAAATAATGATGGAATTTACAAATCCGTTGATGAAGGTATTACATGGAAACAATTGCAGGATTTTGGTGGTGGCTGTGGCCCAATGGATATTTTATTTGGTACCAATTTTTCTGTCTTAACAGTAAAGGGGTCTAATCGAGGTATTTGGTCTTCAATTGGTGATTTAGTTAACTGGCAACAAAAGGTCATTAATTTTGATCCCAATTCTGTCACAAAAGATATATATGGAAATATTTATTCTGGTGGTAATGGCTATGACGGTAAAGTATTATATAAATCAGCTGATGCAGGTGCAACCTGGAATAAAATATCAAGTTCTTATGGGGTTCAAATAATTCGTTCTGACAGTAATGGCAAAGTTTATTTAATTGAAGGTGGGGTATCTCCATTATTTTTAAGTAATAATCAAGGGGCAAGTTTTTCGCAAGTTAATGATTTAAATCTTGCAAATAGTAGTGGCTCATATCCTGAAGACATTTTATTTACCAAGAATGAAATGTTTATTTCAAAAAGACAGGTTTATTATTCAAAAGATAATGGAACAACCTTCAAACAACTTGATAAAATTAATTTTCCAACAGCCGCTTCATTTGGTTATGGACCTGGCGGAGCGCCAAGTGGTAATTACGGAGATTCTTCAAACCGTATGGAAATAATTGGTAATCGACTTTTTGTTGCAACATTAGATGGGATAAAATTCATTGATATTGATAATTTAAATACGACAGTAACTTGGTCAACAGGGCAAACTGGAAACAAGATCAATGTCAATCCTGTTGCTACATCTCCCGCAACTACAGTCACCTATACAGCAACTGTTGCTTATGGTGCTACATCAGGAACAGATCAAGTTACATTCACACTGCCAACAAAACCAACAATTACTAATTCAGGACTTTCATCGCTGTGTCAAGGAAATTCAACCACATTGACAGCTAATTCAAGTCCGGTAGGTATTTATAATTATACATGGCAAACAGGTGAAACTTCTCAAAATTTGAATGTAAATAATTCAGGTAATTATATTGTAACTGCAATCAATTCAAATGGATGTAGTGAAACATCATTGCCATATACAATTACAGTGAATGCATTGCCAACTGTAAATGCAACATCAACTCCAACAAATGGTATAATTTGTGTTGGAGCCAATGCTACATTAAATGGAGCAGGCGCTACTAGTTATACTTGGAGTGGAGGTATTACCAATGGAACTGCTTTCGCACCAACGACTACAACTACTTATACGGTAACGGGAACCGATGCGAATGGTTGTGTGAATACTGCTACTAAATCAATCACAGTAAATGCATTACCAACAATAACAGCTACATCAACACCAATAAGTGGTACTATATGTATAGGAGCTAATGCAACATTAGCTGGCGCAGGCGCAGCTAGTTATACATGGACAGGAGGTATAACTAATGGAACTGCATTCGCACCAACGACTACAACTACTTATACGGTAACCGGAACGGATGCGAATGGTTGTGTGAATACTGCTACTAAATCAATTACAGTAAATAGTTTACCAAATCTAACTATCACCAATCCAACCGCGGTATGTTCACCCAATACAATTGATATAACTGCACCAGCAGTGACAACAGGATCAACTGTGAGTTTGGCATATACTTATTTTACTGATGCAGCTGCAACAGCAGTATTAGGAACAGTATCAGCAATCTCAATAACAGGTACTTATTATATTAAGGGAACGGATGGGAATAGTTGTTCAAGTGTTAGTCCAGTTGTTGCTACCATTAATCCATTACCAACTGTAACTTTTGTTGCAAGTAAATCAAAAATTTGTTTAGGTGAGAGTTTAACATTAACGGGTGCAGGAGCAACTACATATGCTTGGGATAATGGTGTCACAAATGGCACTTTATTTTCGCCAACTACGACAAAAGTTTATACTATAACAGGAACGGATGCGAATGGCTGTGTGAATGTAGCATCTATTTCAATACCAGTTAATACACTGCCTACTATTAGTCAAATTACTGCATCTGCTTATCAATTAATGGTAGGTAGCGATTTGACTTTAAATAATTCAGCATCGAATGGATTGCCTCCGTATAGTTATATTTGGAACAATAGCGATCCAATGGTTGCCGGAATAAATGGTTTTTTAAATCCTACATTAACTGGTATAAAAGTGGGTTTTGTTGATGTAAAATATTATGTCATTGATGCAAATGGTTGTAGATCATTAACGAGCAATTTGTTTAATGTTGAAATTATCCCAGCTTTAATGAAATTCGAAATTCCGAATGCATTTATTCCTACAGATATGTATATGGATAATAAGTTTTTAAAAGCAGCATTTAATTCATCGGTGAAGCGAGTAAATTATTTTAGGGTATTTAATCGCATGGGAAAATTGGTGTATGAGATAGTCAATGCGGATCCTAGTGCAATTAAATGGGATGGCACTTATAACAATGTAATGCAGGAGTCGGATGGTTATATGTGGATAGCGGAAATTACGGGATTGGGTGCGGTGACTTTTGAGCGAAAATCAGGTCAATTTTTATTATTAAAATAAACGCTTAGTTTGATTAAAAAGGGTACTATATTATTTTTTTTATGGTGTATTTATTTAAATGTAAATGCACAAGATCCCTTTTTGTCGCAAGTGTATGTGGCGGCTCAGTTTTTGAGTCCCGCTAGTGTGGGTAATGGCGTATACCAAAGTAGGGCCCAGTCGAATTACAGGTCACAGACCATGGCGGGAAACTCTTTATACAGAACCATTGTGGTGGGTTGGGATGGTCGGTATAAAAATAAAAATGAGGATGTTAAAAATTATTTAGGATTGGGTGGGCAGATCATTTCAGATCAGGTAATGAATGGTGTTTTACAAACTAATTATGCAACTTTAAATGCAGCTTATCACATGTATTTTGATGATGAAATGCAAAAGAATTTTTCATTGGGTTTGGGTGTTACTTTTACACAATCTAATTTACAATTAGATAAGCTTAAATTTTACGATCAATTTTCGCAAGGGATTTTTATAAACAATTCACAATCCATTAGCTTACAAAACTTAAATAATAGCGCCTCCAAAGTTTCCGTAAATACAGGGTTATTGTATACCAAACATACTGAAAATTCATTTTTACAATTTAGTGCAAATGCCTTTTTTATGTCAAAGCCTGAATTAACTATCAATAATAATGCAGAAGCGACGACTTTAAAATCGTTGGTGTTTATTAATTTTGAAAAAGAGGTGAATGACAATAAAAAAACAGTTATGGTACACACCTCCTATAGTAATAGGGGCAATATGAATCAGCTGTTAGTAGGCGCTGCATTTAGCTTGCCTTTTGGAAGTTATTATGAGTATGTGAATCGTATTTATGCCGGGTTATTTTACAGATTGGGTGATGCAGTGATTCCGCAATTTTCAATTTTAACGAAACAGTATCGATTTGGTATAAGCTATGATGTATATAGCAGGGGGATGACTGGTGCAATGCTTAATCCTAATAGTTTTGAGTTGTCTTTTTCAACTGGGTTTGGCAAAAAACGTTCAAATAATTTTAGAACAATTTTTGATTAGTAGTTAAAATACAATACTCCCATTATGCCATTCAGGATCGAAATTGGCGTTGTATTTTTTATAAAAATTGATAGCAGGTTCATTCCATTCTAATACCTGCCAGTTCATTCCAGTGAATTTTTTTTCTTTGGCTTCCTTAATTAAAGTATCGAATAATAGACTGCCAATTTTTTGGCCTCGCATTTCTGCCGTTACTAAAATATCTTCCAAATACATTCTTTGGCCCTTCCAGGTGGAATAGCGTACGTAATATAATGCCATACCTACCACAACACCTTTTACCTCCGCCACAAATCCCCACCATACTGGGTTTGCGCCAAATCCGCTTTCTTCAAAATGGGATAGGGTTACGGTTACTTCATGGGGTGCTTTTTCGTATACCGCTAATTCTTGAATGAGTTCTAATAATCTAACACAATCTCTTTTTTTAGCGCGCCGTATGGTAATGTCCATTGTTCTTTATTTATATAGATGCGAAATAAGATAGGGTTAAACCTTCGCTAATGCCTGTGTTAAATCAGCAGCAATATCTTCAAAATTTTCAATACCCACGCTCATCCTGATTAAGCCATCGGTAATGCCATATTTTATGCGCTCCTCTTTGGGTATGCCGTAATGCGTCATCGTTGCAGGGTGTGATACTAGGGTATCTACCGTACCAAGTGAAACGGCGCGCGTACAAATTTCTAATGCGTCAATGAATTTCTTTCCTGCATCTAATCCGCCTTTTAGTTCAAAACTAATAAGTGGTGCATGTTGTTTCATTTGCTTTTTAGCAATAGCATGATCTGGATGCGAAGCTAAGCCCGTGTAGTTTACTTTTTCAATGGCTGGGTGTTTGTCTAAAAATTGTGCCACTTTTTCAGTATTACTACAATGTCTGTCCATTCTAATTTCTAAAGTTTTCATTCCTTGTATTAATAAGTAGGCATCAAATGCATTGCTATTGCCTCCTAATAATACATGCCATTTCCAAACCTTTGTATTCATGAATGCTAAATCCTTGCCTAATAAAACTCCATTCAATGCAGATCCGTGGCCATTTAAAAATTTAGTAGCAGAGTGAAATACAAAATCAGCACCTAATGCAAATGGTTGTTGCAAATAGGGGGTTGCTACTGTATTGTCAACCGATACACGTATTCCATGTGCATGTGCAATGGTACAAATCGCTTCTATATCCACGCACTGTAATGTAGGATTAGCAGGGGTTTCCAAATGAATTAATTTTATACCCGTATTTTCTTTAATTGTTTTTTCAAGTAAAGAAGTATCACGTACATCAATTAAAATACATTTTATACCGGCCTCTAATAAAAGTTTTTGCATTAATTCCTGGGTGCCGCCATATAAGGAGTAGTGCGATACTAATGTATCACCTGCACTTAAAGTGCTTAAAAAGAGTGTACTCATCGCTGCTTGACCACTTGCGTGTAACAATGCTTTTAATTCAAGTTGTTCTCCTTTTTCATTCTTTAAACCAAATGATTCTAATGCTGCAATTACATCCTGTGCTGCAGTAAAAGTAGGGTTGCCCCATCGGGAATAAATTCTGGTTTTATCGGAGCTTTTGAATCGCTCCATTCCTTCGTCTGTTGAATCGAAAGTAAATGTCGATGTCGCATAAATAGGCGTAGTATGTGAAAAGTTATCATTTTCAGTGCTTGCTGAATGCAATGTGACTGTGCTGATTCCTTTAAAGTTTTTCTTTTTCATATTTTATTGTTGTCGCTGTATAAATATACCTATTTATCGCAGAATGAATTGATTCATTAGTATGCCCATTTAATCCAGCAGGCGCCCCATGTAAATCCACCACCGAATGCGGCTAAAACTAAGTTGTCGCCTTTGTTTAGTTGGCTTTCCCAATCCCATAAGCAAAGTGGTATGGTAGCAGCTGTTGTATTGCCATATTTTTGAATATTAATCATCACTTTTTCCATAGGCAGTCCCATTCTATTCGCAGTGGCATCTATAATTCTTAAGTTGGCTTGGTGCGGCACTAACCATGCAATATCATCGCCAGTTAAATTATTTTTTTCTAATAGTTCCGCACTCACATCTGCCATCCCTTTTACGGCAAATTTAAAAACGGGTTGTCCATCTTGAAATGCATAATGTTCTTTCGCCATGACCGTTTCAATATTAGCTGGCTTTAAACTTCCACCAGCTTTAATATTTAAATACTCTCTTCCACTTCCATCACTTTTTAAAATGGCATCCTGAAATCCATCGCCATCATTACTTGGTTCTAGTAATACGGCACCTGCGCCATCCCCAAATATGATACAAGTGGCTCTGTCTGTGTAGTCGATAATGGAGCTCATTTTATCAACGCCCACAATGATAATTTTTTTATACCTGCCACTTTCAATAAAACTTGCCCCTGTTGAAAGTGCAAATAAAAATCCACTACATGCTGCTGACAAATCAAATCCAAAAGCATTTTTTGCGCCTATTTTATCTCCAATAATATTTGCAGTTGCTGGAAATATCATATCCGGTGTTACCGTGGCACAAATGATACAATCAATTTCTAAAGGGTCAAGATTTTTTTTGCGTAGAATTATATCGATGGCCTGAACTGCCATATCAGAACTAGCCTTACCTGGTTCTCTCAATATGCGTCTTTCAGAAATACCGGTTCGGGAGCGGATCCATTCGTCGTTGGTATCCACCATTTTTTCAAGGTCAAAGTTGGTCAGTTTGGTTTCTGGAACATAGCCGCCAACCGCTGTAATTGCTGCTTTAATACTCATATATGTACTACTATTAATATTTGGTTAACAAATATCTTAAAAATTGTTTAAGAATCGGCTCAAATACCCATTTTTCGTCGCTTAAGTATTATTTTTGAACACATTATGATCGCATTTTTACAAGGAAATTTTGTCCAGCTCACCCCAGCCAAATTAATCGTGGATGTAGGGGGCGTTGGTTATGAGGTAAATATTAGTTTAAATACCTATGAAGCCATTTCAAAAAAAGAAAAAGGGCTGCTGTATACCTATTTACATATCACCGAAAATTCACAGGTTTTATTTGGATTTCATGAACAAACCGAGAAGGATTTATTTTTGAATTTAATCAGTGTATCGGGTGTGGGCGCAAGTACCGCTCGAATGATGTTATCAGGAATGCAGCCAGAGGAAATTATAAGGGCGATTGTAAATGGGGATGCAAGATTATTAGAGCAGATTAAAGGTATCGGAAAAAAATCAGCGGAAAGATTGGTGCTTGAATTAAGAGATAAGCTTTCTAAAATTCCTTTAAATTCCCATCAATTAACGGGTGGTGTTGGCTTCGCAAAATCTAATGTTCAACAAGACGCTATACAGGCTTTAATCTCCCTTGGTATTCAAAAGGCGATTGCCGAAAAAGCAGTGGATAAAACAATGCAGTCAGCTGGTGTCGAATTAAGTTTGGAAGTGCTGATTAAAGCGGCACTAAAAAATTGCTAACAATTTAATTTCATTCATTAATTCTTTTTCATTGCGCATTTTAAAATCAATTTTAATATTTGGTGTTTTGCTTTTTGCGAATAGCCAAATGTATGCGCAAATAAAAATTGATTTAAACAAGAATCTATCAGATACGGCAGGTAAGAAAAAGGACAGTACTTCATTTAAAAAAGATTCAACCAAATTAAGTAGTGTTATTGGGGCGAATAATTCCGAATCCCTAAAAGATACTACTGTTTATACCTTCACGAATGATTTACGTTTCCCCATTCAAGACAAGCGAGGTGATTTTTTATCACAAGCAAGTAATAATCCCTATGATTTAAGGGATACCAGTATTGTGAAGCGTAAAGTGGAGTATGATGCTGCTTCAAAAAGATACTATTTAACCGATATGATTGGTTCCGGATACCAAAGAACGCCTAGCACATTAAATTTTGATGAGTTTTGGAAATTAAAAACCGCGAAAGATGAACAGGCTTATTTTAGACAAAGAGCCAATTCAATAGGCGTATTGAATCGAAAGATTACCCGTCCTAAATCAAAAGTGTTTGATAGTTATTTTGATCGGTTATTCGGTAAAACAGGCTCGGATTTAAAAGTAGACATTAAGCCTGTGGGGGAAATAAATATTAAAGCAGGATATCAAGGTCAAAATGTAAAAAATCCAACCTTACCTGAACGTGCGCGAAGAAATGGAGGATTTGATTTTGATGCCAATACCAACTTTAGTATGAACGCTAGTATTGGAGATAAATTAAAATTCCCTATCAACTTAAATACACTTTCAAATTTAGGATTTGATAATCAAATCAAATTAAACTACAGCGGAAAAAAAGATGAAATTGTAAAAGGGATTGAAGCCGGTAATATCAATTTTATTTCAAGAAGCACTTTGATTCCTAGTACGCAAAATTTATTCGGTCTTAAAACGCAATTGCAATTCGGTAAATTATTTGTTACAGCTGCTATCGCCAATCAAAAGTCACAGCGACAATCTATGGCATTGCAAGGAGGATCATCCACACAAAAATTTCAAAAAAGATTGGATGATTACGAGGAGAATAGGCACTTTTTATTAGCCCAATTTTTTAGGAATAATTTTAACAACGCCATGTCTACTTTGCCCTTGGTGACCGGCCAGGCGCAGGTGCAAAGAATGGAGGTTTGGGTAACCAACCGTTATGGACAAACGACCAATGCGCGTGATGTGGTTGGTTTGATGGATATCGGGGAGCCTATTCCTAATAATAAAACATACGCCACCAATACGTCGGTAAAGTTTCCTGAAAATAATGCGAACAGCTTGTACAGTAGTATTGCTACTAATAGTGCAGCTAGAAATCCTTCAGCAGTGTCGGGGGTATTAAGTATGGCTGGTTTAAAATCAGCTGAAGATTACGAACGTACTTTTGCGCGTAAGTTAACCGAGAACGAATATTATTTTAATCCACAAATTGGTTTTTTATCTTTAAATATACCATTGCAGCCCGATGAAGTATTAGCTGTTGCGTTTCAATATACTTATAATGGTAGGGTATATCAAGTAGGAGAGTTTTCAGAAAACACCGCACTCGACCCAAATAAAGGCGTACAAAATATTCTGTTTTTAAAACTATTAAAAGCAACCACACAACGTACCGACTTGCCTATTTGGAATTTGATGATGAAAAACGTTTACTCCTTGGATTTGTTTGGATCCATTCAGCAACAGGATTTTCAATTAAATATTTTATATGAGGAGCCAAGTAGGGGCTTAAAAAGATATATGCCAGTAACAGGGGCAAATGTATCGGGACAATCATTAATAAAATTATTGCAATTGGATCGTTTAAATAATCGCAATGATCCACAGCCTGATGGGGTATTTGACTTTGTGGAGGGTTTTACAGTATTATCTAAAATGGGGCGTATCATTTTTCCTTTATTAGAACCCTTTGGGGATGATTTAAAAAATATTGCATTTAAAGGAGTGAGTGATGATACTGCTAAAAAATATTTATTCCCGCAATTGTATCGCAACATTAAAGCAGAGGCGCAAACTTATGCAAATTTGAATCGGTTTGTGATGGAAGGGCAGGTGAAGGGAAGTGCAGGTGGATCCGAGATTAGTTTAAATGCATTTAATGTACCGCCAGGTTCAGTAAGTGTGCGCGCGGGTGGACAAATATTAATGGAAGGCCGTGATTATGTGGTTGATTATGGTTCGGGAACGGTACGTATTATTAATCCAGGAATTTTAAGTTCTAATATTCCAGTGAATGTTTCCTTTGAAAATAATTTAGGTTTTGGGTTTCAGGAGCGAGGCTTTAGGGCATTGCGTTTAGATTATATGGCCAGTAAGGATTTTATTTTTGGATTATCATCAAGCAAATTAAGTGAAAGACCCTTTTTTACTAAAACAAACTTTGGTTCTGATCCTATTAATAATACCATGTATGGGTTTGATTTTAATTACAAAACAGAATTGCCTAAATTAACAAAGGCATTAGATAAACTTCCATTTTATAGTACTAAAACAAAATCCTTTTTAACCGCTTATGGGGAAGGTGCTTTTTTACAACCTGGACATGCGCGACAAATTGGAAGGGGCGGGAATGGAGTGGTTTATTTAGATGATTTTGAGGCTACTCGTACAAATATTGATTTGCGTTTTCCATTTACCTCCTGGACTTTAGCATCTACACCACAAGAACGATTTAAAGAAGCCAACCTGTCGGATTCCATTGACTATAATTACAATAGAGCAAAGCTTGCATGGTATACTATTGAACCAAACCTGCAAGATAAAAACTCCACCAACAATCCACTCAAATCCAACTTGGCTTTATTAAGTGATCCAAGGGTACGTCAGGTGTATACGAATGAGTTGTTTCCACAAAAAACAACGAATATTACGGATGTACAATTACCTACTTTCGATTTAAGCTATTATCCAAAGGAGCGCGGCCCTTATAACTTTAATTATAAGGATATGGATGCCACCGGAAAGTTTACGAATCCTAAAGATAAGTGGGGTGGTATAATGCGTTCCTTAGATCAAACTGATTTTGAAACAGGTATTATTGAGTATGTAGAATTTTGGGCACAGGATCCATTTATTAAATCTAATGCGACTAGAGGAACCTTAGTTTTGAATTTAGGAAATGTAAGTGAAGATATCTTACGTGATGGTCGACGCTTTTATGAAAATGGGATGCCTACACCAAACATACCTGCAGGGATTGATAGTTCCACCTGGGGAAGGGTTCCTGTAAATCCAATTCAAGTAACCAACGCATTTAGTAATAATCCAGATGATAGAAAATACCAGGATGTGGGATTGGATGGATTGGGTGATGATGATGAGCGAAATAAAAAAGCTTATGTCATAAATAAAATCACCAATGCAAATGTTAAGCAACAATTTATAAATGATCCATCTGCTGATAACTATGTATGGTATCGTGATGGCAAGTATGACGCAAGTAATACGGGCATTTTAGGTAGGTATAAAAACTTTAATAACCCACAAGGTAACTCTGCATTAGCGGGTACAGGCTTATTTAGTAGCGCTGCAACCTTGCTCCCAGATAATGAGGACTTAAATAGGGATAATACCTTAAATGAAACAGAAGCTTATTTTGAATACGAAATTAATTTACAGAAAAACAATATTTCTGCTACTACTACAAATTACGTAACGGATTCGAAAACGGTGAATGTAACTTTAGCGGATGGTTCAAAAAGTATTGAAAACTGGTATTTGTTTCGCATCCCTATAAAATCGTATAAACGAAATGTAAATGGGATCAGAGATTTTAAATCCATTCGATTTATTAGAATGTACTTAACTGATTTTGAAGATTCAGTGACACTCCGTTTTGCAAAATTGGATTTGGTGCGCAATCAATGGAGACAATACAATTATAGCATTGATAGTTTGGGTAATTACGATTCCTTAACTGGGGTTAACTTAAATACCAAGGTGAATACTCTGGCGGTAAGTTTGGAGGAAAATGGCAGTCGTACACCGGTGAATTATGTGGTTCCTCCTGGTATTGAGCGGGTTCAATTATTAAGTAATAATGGTATTAATTTATTACAAAATGAACAAGCATTAAGTTTACAATTAAATGGGTTACAAAAAAATGCTTCTCCTCGTGGGGTGTTTAAAACCATGAATGTGGATGTAAGGCGTTATGGAAAGATGTCCATGTTTTTACATGCCGAGGATAAAAAGAACATTAATAGGGTGGATAGTGGTTCCATGACTGCAATTATTAGGATTGGTCAGGATTTTCAAAATAACTTTTATGAAATTCGCATTCCATTAACCACCACCAAACAAAAACTTTACGCGAGTTCCGAAGCGCGGGAGGTTTGGCCTTTAGAAAATGAGTTGAATTTAAGTTTAATGGATTTGGTTAAATTAAAATTAGAGAGAGACAAACAAAATATTCCATTTAATAAAAAGTTTGGTCAAAATTATGGAAGACAAAGGTATTCAGTGATGGGTAATCCAAATTTAGGCGAAGTGCGTGGCGTGTTAATTGCATTTGAAAATACCAAGTCCGATGTTCCCATGGATGCTGAAGTTTGGGTTAACGAACTTAGATTATCTGATTTAGATGAAGAAGGATCATGGGCGGCATTAGGAAGAATGGATTTATCCTTGGCTGATTTAGGTACCATCGCAGTTTCAGTGAATAGCAGAACCAGTGGCTTTGGAGGTATTGAACAAAAAATGAATGAACGCGCAAAAACTGGATTAACGCAATTTGATATTGCTACGAATATTGATGCAGGAAAACTACTTCCAAAACAAACACGTATTTCCTTGCCAGTGTTTGCGAGTATCAATAAAACTATGGAAAATCCGCAGTTTGATCCTTTTGATAAGGACATCTTATACAAGGATAAAATGAGTGCTTTATCAGGTTCGAAAAAGGATTCTGTTCAAAAAGCATCTATTGATCAAACCACCATCAAAACATTGAACTTTACCAATGTCCGTTTTTTACCTGGGCAAAAACAAAGTTTGATTAGCTTGAGTAATTTTGATTTTAGTTATTCTTATTCTCAATTATCACAATCAAGTCCTACGGTGCAACAAAATAAGATTGATAAACAAAGGGGTGCGATTGGATATACTTTTAATAATAATGGAAAATCAATTGAGCCATTTAGAAAATTAATTAAGTCAAGTTCGCCTTGGTTAACATGGGCCAAAGAAATTAATTTTAATCCAAAGCCAAGCTTAATCAGTTATCGTGCTGTGTTTGATCGTCAATTTGGTGAGTTTATTCCAAGGGTGGTGAATTCATTTGATGGCACTACCGATAAAGTGGATACTACTTATGATAAGTATTTTACCATGAGTCGCATATTTAATATGCGTTGGGGTTTAAGCCGATCCTTGAACTTGGATATGACGGCTAACTTAAATTCAAGAATAGATGAGCCAAGCGGCCGTATTGATACCAAGGAGAAAAAGGATTCATTAACAAGAATACTACTGCGTGCTGGCCGTAATACTTTGTATAATCAAAGAGTCACGCTCAGATACGATATACCCACTAGTAAGTTTCCATTAACGGATTGGATTATGTCAAGTTATAACGCATCAACCAATTATAATTGGGTAGGCGCGAGTAGGTTGGCCCAGGACTTGGGCAATATGATTGAAAATACATTTTCACAACAATTAAGTGCACAGTTTAACTTTTCAAGCTTCTATAATAAATCAAAATTTATTCGCGCTGCATTATCCGATGCACCTTATCAGTCCAGTGGTAATGCTGATCCTTTAGCGAATAAAATATTAATGACTAAAAAGGAGGCTTTGGATGGCAAATTGGGTAAGGAGAAAAAAGTGGCTTTACAAAAGTGGAGGGAAGCACGTAAGCAAGAACGTATTGCACAGCGTGTATTAAAAGCAAACGAACCCATTAATGTACCAGGGGGTGTAAAACAAATCGTTGGGTTATTAACGATGTTTAAAACAGCAACATTGGATTATTCTGAAAATTATAATAGTCGTTTGCCTGGTTATATGTCGGGTGTAAATTTATTGAATTCAACCTGGGATGGGTTAGCGCCTGGCTTAGATTATGCATTTGGTAAGCAACCTGATTCAATTTGGTTACGACGACAAGATGAGAAGGGTTTGTTGTCCAAGGATGATAAATTTAATTTAATGTTACGTCAGGGTTTTGATCAAAAATTATCTATTCGTTTACAAATTGAACCCGTCAGAGATTTAATTATCGATGTTAATTTAGATAAAACCTTTAGTAAAGACTATTCTGAATTATATAAGGATACAAGTGGCACAGGTGTAAAAACGCACTTAAATCCATTGTCAGCAGGTGGTTTTAATATTACGTATTTTGCATTAAATACGTTTTTTGAAAGTCATGATCCTAATATGATTTCAAATGTTTTTAAAACCTTCCAGGATAATAGAGTGCGAATTTCCAATAGGGTAGCGGAGAAAAACCCCTACTGGGATAATAAAAAAGATCCTAATGGTTATGCGATTGGGTATGGTAAATATTCGCAGGATGTTTTAATACCTGCATTTATAGCGGCCTATACCGGTAAGGATAAGGAATCCGTTGCTTTATTGAACCAGAACAATAGTAATATACGTTCAAATCCATTTTCGGGGATGTTGCCTATGCCTAATTGGAGCATTTTGTATAATGGTTTATCTAAAATTAAACCGCTGTCTAATTTTTTCACTAATATCTCTTTGTCTCATGGTTATAATGGAAGTTTATCCATGAATAGCTTTGCAAGTTCATTGATGTATGTGGACAGATTATTTTTAGGAGCACCTTCGTTCTTAGATCCAATCAGCGGTAACTATATTCCTTATTTCTTAATACCTAATATTACCATCAGTGAACGAATGGAACCATTGATTGGTGTTAATGTAACCACAACTACCCAATGGTCATTACGTTTTGAATATAAAAAGAGCCGCTTACTTGCATTAAGTTTGGTGGATTACCAATTAAGTGAAAATAATAGTAAGGAATGGATTTTTGGAACCAGCTATCGTGCAAGGGGATTAAAACTTCCATTTAATATTCCCGGCATGAACAATGCTAAATTAGCCAACGATTTAACTTTCAGATTAGATGTTGGTCTTCGTGATATGTATAATAGTAATAGTCGCTTGGATCAAGCAAATGCCTATGGCACAGGAGGCCAAAAGGAAATTACCTTACAACCTTCCATTGATTATGTATTGAATAGTAAGATCAATCTTAAATTCTTCTTTGATCAACGTCGAACCACACCTTACATTTCCTCCTCACCGCCAATTGTATCTACAAGGACTGGCGTGAATGTGCGCATTGCATTATAAGAAGTGTAACTTAAACCCAGGTTGCCCTTAGCTTTTTTTAAATGCCCATTTAAACATTAATTTCCAAGTTACTTTTTTACCATACAATAATATACCTGTGCGGTAAATACGGCCACTTAGCCAGGTAGTGAAAATAAATCCACCCACTAATACTGCCATACTTAAAATTAATTCCCAATAAGATACTGCACTAGGAACACCATAGGCAACTCTTGCCATCATGACCATGGGTGAACTAAATGGAATAATACTGGCCCAAAAAGCAATGGGGGTATTTGGATTTTGTGTTACCATAGTCGTAATTACATACGAAAATATAAGTGGCATAGTAATAGGGAACATTAAACTTTGCGCATCCTGCGGATCCTCATTTACGGTGCTTCCTACTGCTGCAAAAAGTGCTGCGTAAAATAAATAACCACCAATAAAATAAAATATAAAACAACCAATGATTAAAGGCCAATTTGCAGTAGCAATTGTATGTTGTATATTATATATTTTCATGGCTGATTCACTTGCTTGTGCCATGCCGCCTGCAGCCATTTGACCATTCGTTTGCTGTAGGGTGGCTACTTGACTTTGTACATCTGCTGGTAAAAATCCCATGGCAACACTGGTTAAACTGATGATGAGCACAATCCATAAAATAAATTGGGTTAATCCTACTGCGCCAATACCAATAATTTTACCCATCATTAGTTCAAAAGGTTTTACACTACTTATAATAACTTCGGCAATGCGATTAGTTTTTTCCTCCATTACGCCACGCATGACCATCGCGCCATAAATAAACATGGTTAAATAGATAAGTAAACCACTTGCATATCCTATTCCCATGGCCAAGCCTGCATTACTTTCCTTACTTGATTTTCCTTTGTCCTCATAAGCTTTTAATTCAGCAACATTAGAGGCGCTATGTATAGAATCTAAAATACTTTGTTGAATCCCTGCATCCTGCAACATTTGATCTTCAATAGCCTTGTTAATTTTATTACTAATACTTTCCTGTAACATTAATCCCATTGATTTTTGAGACCTTAATATATAATCCGATTTTTCATTCTTCTTGAATTCTGGTAATATTAAAATATCGGTAAATCCTTTTTCTTTGTAATTAGTAGTGTCCACATCATTTGGAAAACTAAAACTAATCTGGTTCGTATTTTTTAATGAATTTTTAATAAATCCGTTGGGATCAATTACAGCAATACTGCGTTGTTCCACACCTGAAATGGCTAAATAGCCGGATGCAGCAATAAAGCCCACAACTAATATTGGCATTAGAAAAGTAAGTATTAAAAAACGTTTGTTTTTAACCCTTGTGAGGTATTCTCTTTGTATGATTAACCAAGTTTTATTCATCGGAGTATTTTTAAAATTTAATTATTTTGAAATGCCCTTGCTGTAGCATGTGTATTTTCGACCAATTTGATAAAAATATCATTTAAGGAAGGCAGCAACTCATTGTAGGAAACAATATTGACATTTTCCTGCAATAAATATTTTAGTACATCATTGGATTGATAGCCCTCATTTATTTTTACTAATATTTTATGATGTTCATTTCTTACAGTAGTGAAAATTGGGTTACTATTAATGGTAACTTCATTATCCGTTTGAATCAAGAAATTATTTTCTTTAAACTGTTGCTTAATATCACCTACGGTACCATCTAATATTTTTTTGCCAAGGTTCATTAGTACGATATGGTCACATATTTCCTCCACCTGCTCCATACGGTGTGTACTGAATATGATGGTAGCGCCTTTTTTTGCGAGGTTATAAATTTCCTCCTTAATTAAATTTGCATTTAAAGGATCCAAGCCGCTAAAGGGTTCGTCTAGTATGATCAATTTAGGTTCGTGTAATACGGTAATCACAAATTGTAATTTTTGGCTCATCCCTTTACTTAAATCTTCTACCTTTTTATTCCACCAGGTTTCCATTTCAAATTTCTTAAACCAATACTTTATTTTTTCAGTAGCCTCGGCCTTGGATAATCCTTTTAATTGCGCTAGGTATAATGCTTGTTCTCCAATTTTCATTTTTTTATACAAGCCTCTTTCCTCAGGCATATAGCCAATTTTTTGGATATCGTTAATTGGATCAAACGCTTTTCCGTCTAATAAGATGTCACCGCCATCTGGGTAAAAAATACCAGTAATCATTCTGAGCAAGGTTGTTTTACCAGCGCCATTCGGCCCAAGCAATCCAAAAATGCTTCCTTTTTGTATTTCAAAACTGATATCATCCACCGCTTTTTGGGTAGCATAATATTTTTTTAAATTTGATAAGCGTAATAGTGGATCCATATTTTACAATTTGAATCAAATTTAAACTCATTTTATGACAATTGATGCCTCATTTATGAAATGAAAAATTTGACCTTGCAGCGGTTGTAAAAGGGGATAATAGGCTATCTTCGATCCAAATTTAGTGTATGCGCTCAAACATTTTTAGTAATAGGAAGTCGGTCTATCTTTTCATTATCACAATATTATTTATTGGGTTGAGTAGCTGGGGCTTTTTAGTACACCGCACGATTCATCAAATTGCGATATACAGTTTGCCAGAACCATTGCAATCTTTTTTTTATCAGGACATGACCTATTTGGTTGCTAATTCAACAAGACCTGATACGCGCAGGAATGCTGATAAAACAGAAGCAACAAAACATTTTATTGACCTTGAAGCATATGGTCCTAATGCTGCTAATGAAATGCCTCTAAATTGGGAGGCGGCAGTAAAACTATATTCCAAAGATTCCTTGCTTAAGTATGGCTGGGTACCTTATTTGATCATTGAGCAGTTAGATAAATTAACGAATGCTTTTCGATCAAAAAATAAGGATAGCATCCTATTTTATGCTGCAGATTTGGGGCATTATATTGGAGATGCTCATGTGCCTTTACATACCTCTCTTAATTATGATGGCCAACTAACAGGACAAAAGGGATTGCATAGTTTATGGGAATCCTTTGTGCCAGAATTAAGAATTGATCAATACCAACTATACAATCCTCATACCGCTAAGTATCTTAAAAATCCTAATAAAGCTATTTGGATGGATATTCGAAAGGCCGCGACCTTAGTCCCTGAATTATTAGCGATTGAAAAGGAAGTGTCTACTAAATTTAATCCTGAAACAAAATATAAAACAGTAATGCGCTATGGTCGCCAAACAGAAGTATATACTAAAGAATTTGCTGAAGCATATGCGAATGGATTAGGATCTACGGTGAATGCGCAATTGATTGCTTCTGCAAATATGATTGCTGATTTTTGGTATACGGCATGGGTAAATGCGGGTAAGCCTAGTTTTATAACAAGAGATATCTCACTTAATTTATCTGCTGAATTAAAATCGTTTAAACTAAATCGTTTAATTCAAGATGAATTATTATTAAGTAAGAAAGAGAAGCCCGAGAATTAATAATTATAAATTCGATATTGATAAGCCATATCCTAAAGCAATTTGGTGCACAATTTTTTGTCCATCCATCGCTGCACTTACAATACCGCCTGCATAACCAGCACCTTCGCCACAAGGGTATAAATTTTTTATCTGCGGATGTGTTAATGTGTCTGCGTCTCTCGGAATACGCACGGGGGATGAAGTGCGACTTTCAGTAGCTACTACTATTGCATCATTGGTATAATAGCCCTTCATCTTTTTTCCAAATGCCTTAAATCCTTCCTGCAAAGTTTTATGTACAAAATCAGGTAATACTTTTTGTAATGGTGCCGACAGTAATCCAGGTAAATAACTTGCATCTGGTAAAGTGTCGGATAATTTATTGGTACAAAAATCGACTAGTCTTGCTGCTGGTGCTACTTGCAATCCGCCGCCTATTAAAAATGCAGCTTGCTCCACTTGTTGTTGAAATGCCAACAAACTTAATGGATGAACCGTATTGCTTTTTATTGTTTTTTCAATCAGCGGATTTGCATTTGCTCTATTTTCTTTCCATTGTTGATTGATATAATTTATCGCAGTAGGCGTGTCAATTTGCACCACCATACCACTATTGGCGTATGGGTTATCCCTTTTACTAGGGCTCCAACCGTTCACTACTATTTCACCTGGGGCCGTTGCTGCTGGTGCAATAATTCCACCAGGACACATACAAAAACTAAATACGCCACGTTCACTTACTTGTTCCACTAAATTATAAGCTGCTGGCGGTAAATTTGGATCCTTAGTGACGCAATGATATTGTATGCGGTCAATAATATTTTGTGGATGTTCTACTCTTACCCCTAATGCAAAAGGCTTCGCTTCAATTAAAATATTTTTTTCGTAAAGCAAACTAAAAATATCTCGCGCTGAATGTCCCGTTGCTAAAATAAGTGATTCACATTTTAAATGGCCCCCATCTTCCGTAATCACTTCCTTGATAAATTCATTTTCAATCGTAAAGTTGACGAGTTTTTTATTGAATAAAACTTTTCCGCCGGATGCTTCAATTTGCTCCCGCATCGCAGTGATAATATTCGGTAATTTATTGGTGCCAATATGAGGATGCGCTTGGTATAAAACACTTTCATCTGCCCCAAACTGGTAAAACAAACGTAAAATTTTATCAACACTCCCACGCTTATTACTACGCGTATATAATTTACCATCGCTATACGTGCCAGCACCGCCTTCCCCAAAGCAATAATTACTCTCGGGGTTGACAATGCCTTCCTTATTTAATTTTGCTAAATCTCTTCTTCGCGATCTTACATCCTTGCCTCTTTCTAATATAATTGGCCTAAGTCCAAGTTGAATACATTCTAAGGCAGCAAATAATCCCGCAGGTCCAGCGCCGATGATAATGACCTCTTTTGCATTTGAGGGCAAAACATCAAAATGGATAGGGGTGGTGAATCTTTGACTTGGGATTTCGTTGATAAATACAAGAATATTCAAATTCACCCAAACCTGTTGGCGGCTTCGGGCATCAATGGATTGTTTTAGAATATGGAATCCTAGGATATTGGAACTAGGTTCGGCTACTGCTTGGGAAATAGCATTCAATAGAACGGGTTGGCTAGCAACTTCGGAGGGGGTGAGCTTTAAAGCGATTGTTTTTTGCATGGGTTAGGTTTTTATCCTAAAAAAATGCGGTCTATATATTATAGACTATTTATATATAATGAACTAAGAATTGCGCATATAATATAGTGTTTAACTAGTGACTATATTATATGCCTAATTCCTGGTATTATTAAAAGGGCAAGTCGTCGCCTGATTCGTTAGCAGGGATGTCAAAATAGGTATTGGTTTCAGTTGGAGCAGTATTACCTCCTAATTGAACTGCTTCCATACGCCAAGCATCTAAATTGGTGATATAATTGTCCTTACCGTCCTTATTCCATTTAGAGCCTTTGATGTTGAATAGGACTTTTACAGTATCTCCTAGGTTAAAGCGGTCAGGCATGGTCGTACGGTCCTGAACACACTGAAATTTAACGTAATTAGTGATGATTTTACCATTGATATCATCGGTCTTTTCAATGACAAACTCCCTAGTTTTAAAGGTTTCCTTCCTCTGAATGATTTCGTATTTAGCAATTAGCTTGCCGGTTAAGTCGTAGCTCATAGTTATAATTAAGTGATTAAAGGTAGCAATATTTGACCAAATGGGATAGGGACTATTTTTAAAAGCAAATGAGGACGATCGTGCACTAAAAAAAACTTATAAATTAGTGGATAAACTACCCCTTTATAAAAAAAAGGCACTATCTTGAACGCCTGATTAGCTATAGTAAAGGGTGTTGAATCCAATGTTTGGGGTACATGTAAAAAAAACCGAAAAAAAAAGTTTTTTTTTCAACATAAAGGCTTCATATTCGCATACTGATTCAAGTATTAACAAATGCTGAATGGTATTAAAAGGGAATCAGAAAAAAGGAACAAGTTTTATCATCATATAAAGGGTTAGAAAGTAAGATGGCTAAGAGTGCAGAATTAATATGGAGCAATTGCTTAAAGATTATTAAAGATATTGTCGAATGGCAGCACTTTAAAACTTGGTTTGAGCCTATACAGCCAG
>CAXNDZ010000014.1:0-21497 GCA_964201225.1 Chitinophagales bacterium
TAGCAACTGGCGCTGGTTCTGCAGTAGCATCTGCAAATGCAGCATTAGGTTGGTTCGTTTTAGTTGGTTGGGCTATTTATCCTTTAGGATATTTAATCGGAACAGCTGAAGGACTGTGGTATGCTAGTTTTGCTAATATTGGATTAAACATGGATGTTATATACAATATTGGTGATGCAATTAATAAAATTGGTTTTGGTTTGGTTATTTATAGCTTAAGTAGAAAAGCTGCTTAATTTATTATAATAACTTTTATGGGGGCAAGTTGGTTACTTGCCCCCTTTTTTTTTAATTTATACTCATGCAAATTAAACTTCGGTTATACTTAATATTATTTGCATTCTTTTTATTTTTGATAGATTGGATTTTCGTTTTAACCAATAGCACCCAAATTTCATTCTTAATACTTGTTTTAATTCTCTTTGGAGTTCCGCATGGCGCTTTAGATTTATACATTGATCAACACTTACATAAGTCAGATAGTAATCAAAAAATTTTCCTTTTAAAATATATAGGCAACATTGTTGCCTATGCGCTAGTTTGGTATTTCTTCCCAATCGCAGCCTTGGTCATTTTTATACTAATTACTGCTTATCATTTTGGAGAAATTGATTGGCTGGGTAAAACAGATAATATTATTCATAAAACAGCCTATTCAGTTATCGGGCTATTATGGATTTTATTACTACTTTCTAAGAATGTTAATTTTGCTTTAGAAGTTTTTATCAGGATGGAACGCTCTGCTTTTAATGAAAAGCAATGGATTCATCTAGCAAATAAAATTTATCCAATTACTCTTTTTGGATTATTTGCAGTGTATGCTGTTTTATTCTTTTTTAAGGGATTATTTTTTTCAAATAATAAGTATTATTACTATGCTCTTTTACAGCAGATAACGCTAATTATTTTTGCCTTTTTTATGCCGCTATGGCTTTGTTTTGCCTTTTATTTTGGTTTTTGGCACTCTTTATTATCATTTGATAAAATAAGAATCACCTTTAGTATGCCCAATAATTTCACAGGGTGGAAGAATTTACTTATCAAAGCAGCGCCTTTTTCAATCATGGCATGGTTTGGATTTAGCTACATAACGCTTTCCACCCTAAATAGTAAAGATGCTTCAGGCATTTTTACATTGCTATTCATTAGCTTATCAGTGCTAGCACTCCCACATTTACAAATATTTACTAAGATTAAGTTGAAACCAGATTGATATTTGGTTCATTTAAACAAAAGCCATTAATAGTCAAAAAAGCATATTGTATTAAAAATCCAATAATTTTTTTCTAAATTTAATATACGCTGATTTCGTATCTCTTATAAATGCTGCTTCAGATTTAGCTTGCGTATAGATATAGGATAGTTTCGTTTTATCGATAGGCTTAATGACCATTTGAGGACGATAATGGGTTACCGAAAAATTGATAATTTTTGCCATTATTTCAATGGTACTAATTCCTTTATCCGTTAACGTGTATAAAAATACTTTTTTATTAGTCGGATGATTCCTTTTTTCAATTAAACCATCACCAACTAAAGTTCTTAAACGATCAGCCAATACCTTAGAAGCAATATTTTCTTTTATTTCAAGTAATTGTCCATAGGTATATTGTTGACGGAATAGCATATGTCGAATGATTAACAAAGTCCATTTATCGCCAATAACATCAATACCAGTGGTGATTGGGCAATGTGATCTAAAAGGGGTACTATACATATGCTTTTAGCTGAAATTACGATTATTTTACATACTTATCTATGTATTTTGAATACAGAATTTAGCTATATCTATTTTTGTTTATATTTATTTTATATTTTATAGTTAAATATTTAACAATAAATGATCAATATCATACTTTAAATTAAAATTTTCAACATGGGTAAGTGAGATCAGATGAAGTTTGACGTAATCATATTAGAAATTTAAGCTTTACATTAAGATAAAAAATTTAGCTAATTTCATAAAAAAGGTAACCTATGAGGGTCATATATATATTTTTATCATGTTATATATTCTGTCATCTTGATGCTACATCTCAAGATAAAAATATAGCTAAATTATATTATGCGCACATTGATAAAGAACTTTATTTGCCAGACGAAAATATATGGTTTAAAATATATGCGCACAATCCTTATTTCCTCGATAGTAAATCAAGTAATATTTATGTTGACTTGGTGGATGAAAATAAAAAACTGCTTGAACATCAAGTTTATCTAACTTATTTATCTTCTATTAATGGGCAAATTAAAATTCCAAATGATTATAAATTTAGCCAAGTCAATTTAATAATATATCAAATCAATGATCAAAAGGAGCGTATTAATTTTTATCAAAAAGAAATATCAGTTTTAAATAATGTTTTAATTAAGCGAAACGGAGAATTTTCAAATCCAATAAAATTAAATACTACTCCGTTAAGTGTTAAAAACAATATCATTAATATTCAAAAGGATTCAAATCAAATTATTGTTCAAATTGACAACGAAAATAAAAATTTGAATGAAATTTACTTTAGTATTAAAGGGCAAGAAGATACGCTGTATGCTAAATCCTATTTCATTAGCGATAAGAATAAGTTAACGATTCGCCTACCCAAGCAGCAATTTTCTACTGGTTATTATTTGTTTTCGTTTTGTAACAGCATAAAGGAGGTGATTTATCAAGAATGGGTGTATAATCTTTCTTCAGATCATTTACTACATCCTATTATTTCACTGGATACCTTAAGTTTTGGAAAGGAAGGGATGAACGTATGGAAAATTAGCAACTTGCCTAATGCAAATTTAAGTATTTCCATCGCGGACGCTGATATTCCTACGAGCAATAAAAATATTGTTTCAGAATTACTATTTAACGGAATGAATAATCATCCCTTAACAAACCTTGGTCACTATTTCAGCAATAACACGGCAGTCAATGAAATCGCTATTGATAGTATTATTTATGCAAATCAAATTACGCCTTTGTCTATAAACACTGTTAATGAAGATAATCAAGATAAATATTTAACCTTAAAAGGTAAAATTATCAAAACGACCAAGAGGGATGTGCCACTTCCGAAACAACTAAGTGTCGTAATTGGTAGCCCCCAAAAAAAATCTTCAATCATTCAAGCGCCTGTTGACATTGATGGCAGCTTTATTTTAAATAAACTCATATTTTACGATACCGTATTTGCTAAAGGGGTTTTAAATAAAAAAGAAATAAATGACTTTAAAGTTGTACTAAACCAAGATACTAACGCTAATACGCCAGCATTCGATTTTATTAATGAGTTGTCTCCTGCAACTTACAAATTTATTGAAAATGAAAAGGCGAAAAGCTTAGTTAAAAATTCCAATTTACTTGACTCGCTAATAAAAAAATTTACATTACAACAAGTAACTGTAAAATCCAATCCAGACCTTAAGCTAAATAGTTTAGATAAAATTTATTCTTTTGGTTTATTTTCAAACAGCAATGCATACAGATTAAATGTTGCAGATGATCATTTTTTTCAAAACAGTTTTGACCTTGGAAATTATATAATTTCGCAAATCCCTGGGATTTCCTATAGTAATAATTTTAATACGATGATGGAGTTTGATGCAACTCCATTTTCTTGGAGAGGCTCTCCAACTTCCATTTATTTAGATGAAATAAAAGTAAGCTGGGATGTGGTAAGAGACATACCAAGAAACAATATCGGGTATATTAAAGTATTTAGGCCTATATTTTTAGGTGATATACAAAAAGGGACTGGCGGTGCAATTGTAATATATACAAAGAAGCACTTTGACGAACCAGCTCAATTTAATACTAAGGAAGCCCAATTATTAAGAGGTTATTTTAGCGCAAACTATTTTTCAGATGAAGCCATTAAAATTGCAGAAAAATCAAGACAATTAAATACCACACTCTATTGGGAACCTTATTTTGTATTTTACGATGACCCCATTAAAGATAAGATTATACGTTTTCCTAATAACGACTTTACTAAAAGATACTTAATTAAAATTGAGGGTATTGATGCACAAGGACAAGTACTATATTTTGAAAAAATAATTGAATGAAAAACTGTATACTCATCATTGCCTTCTTATTTTCCGCATTTAGCATTTTGGAAGCCCAAAATACTGAAACCAAATTAGTGCTATTAGGTACGGGAAGTCCCTTTGCAGATCCAAATAAATCAGGCCCTTCACTGGCAATTATAGTAAATAATACATCCTATATAGTGGATTGTGGGCCAGGTGTGGTTAGGAGGGCAGCAGAAGCAAAAGAATTAGGCTTCCCTTCATTGGAAGCGGCGCAATTAAAAACGCTATTCATTACCCATTTACACTCCGATCATACTATAGGCATTGCCGATATAATTTTAACACCTGCAGTTTTAGACAGAAATGCACCCATAACAATTTATGGCCCCGTTGGTACAAAAAATATGACCAATCATATTATATCAGCCTATAAGGAGGACATTGACATGAGGATTAATGGATTGGAAAAAGGGGATGCTATTGCCTATCAGGTAAACAGTAATGAAATTAAAGAAGGGGAAATTTACAAGGATAGTAATGTAACTGTTACAGCATTTAATGTAAAACATGGCAATTGGAAAAATGCATTTGGTTTTGTATTTCAAACTAAAGATAAAAAAATCGTAGTATCAGGAGATTGCACCTATAGTGAAAATTTAATTAAATATGCAAAGGATTGCGACATTTTAGTACATGAGGTATACTCCGATGCAGGCTTAAAGAAGCGCACTCAAAGATGGCAGGATTATCATTCAACATTTCATACTTCTTCATATCAATTAGCGGACATAGCAAATGAAGTGAAGCCAAAACTACTAATACTCAATCATCAATTAACATTTGGTACCACTTTACAAAGTTTGTTGGATGAGGTGAGGTCAAAGTATCAAGGGGCGGTGGTAAATGGGGCCGATTTGGATATTTATTAGCGCTTAAGTTTTACCATATTTTTCATAAATTGGGGGCTATCGCACATTTAATTTAAACGATTTATTATGCCTATATTATCTAATTATACAGATGGATTTTTTAATGTGAGTGCTACTCATGGATTTTTACCAATCAAAGCGCCTATGGTAAAATTACCCAGTATTTATGATGATTTACAATCTGTGTTAGACAATATGCCAGTTGTTATCAATGAAAATGAGTTTGGCTATTTAAATAAAGAAGATGGTATTGTTGCGCCAACTTTAGCGATTAAAAATCATTTAGCAGCAGTTGAAAAAGAGGAGGATATTTTTGTTTTACAAGCTTTATTTAGATCCTATAGTTTTTTAGCTTCTGCTTATTTATTAGAGCCTTCCTTCCAGCAATATAGAAAAGATGGCAAATATGGAAAAGCAAGAAATGTTTTACCAGCAAATATTGCACAGCCTTTTTGTAAAGTAGCAGATAAACTAAATGTGTTTGCCTGGCTAGATTATCATTACGCCTATTCATTAGGAAACTATCAAAAATTAAACGAAGCTGGTGATTTGAATTGGGAAAATATAACCATGTGTAACCGATTTTCAGGACAACCTGATGAAGTTGGTTTTATTATGTTGCATGTAGATATCAATAGGTATTCCCCTAATTTAGTGGGTACTGTTATGCAAACAATACAAGCCCTTCATAATGGCGCGGAAAGTGTTGGAGATTTGCTAGAAAAAAATTGGATTACAATAAAGCAAATGAATGAAAGAAGAAAAGAAATGTGGAAGGCTTCAAGGTGGCAACGATATAATGATTTTAGAATTTTTATTATGGGTGTAAAAGGGAATACCGACTTGTTCGGAGAAGGGGTTATTTATGAAAATGTATGGGATGAGCCTAAAGCATTTAGAGGTCAAACAGGTGCACAGGATGATATTATACCCATGCAAGATATTTTTTCTGGCGTCATTTTTTATTACCCTGAAAATGAACTCACAAAATACTTATTGGATCTTAGATTATATCGACCCACCTGTGTGCAGGATTTTTTTAAAGATCTTGAAACCTCAATGAAAACATTACATCCTAAAGGTTTAATGGGCAAATTATTAGACAACAAAGACGTTACTGGACTTTGCTACTTATTAGGGATATTAGAGGAAATCTATCATTTTAGAAACGGTCATTGGCAGTTTGTGCAAAAGTATATAATGGCTAATACAAAGTATGCCATGGCCACGGGAGGCACTCCAATTACATCATGGATTCCTAATCAAATTTTATCGGTTATTCGTCAAATGGAAGACGTTATTGCAGCGATAGCAAAACTTGGAGCAGCTGATCAAGATCAAGCCAATACTATTTATGAGAAAAACGCAATATTGTTACCTACTAAAAAAGGGTTGATTGATGGACAGCTAGCTTTAATTCATAATAATGATTTTTCTGCTGAAGCCGTTTTTGCTTTAAATCAAAAATTTGGTTACGATGACACAAAGTAATTTATATTCAGCGTTGCTATAGCATTAAGCGTTGGGTCATAAATGACTTTTAATGCTATTTATTAAGCTAAAATTTGCTATGATTTTAATCAGTTAATATAATGAGTAATAAAAAGGCCCCTATAATTTTAGGGGCCTTTTGAGTACTCGTAAATTTTCTTATTTACTTGTTAATCTTGTATTTTTTGTTTGCATCCATCTGTCAGTTCTTGTCCACCAATTGGATACAACAATTGCATCTCTATCAAATGAACCCTTACCATATAATTCATCATAGGCAGCAGCAAAATCTGGTGTAGTATCTAATTCTTTCCAACCATTTGGTAAACGTCTTACAGACATCATTCTGTCTGTTCCAGTTATTGTGGTGTAAATTGCAATTTTGTAACCTAATTTATCCCATACTTTTGGAAATCTTTTTAGAATATCTGTAAATGGTTTTCTATTTCCTATGCCTTTAATAGTGTATTCTGTTACAAGGGCTTTGTCCGCTCTTTCTTCAAACTTACTATTAGATAAATCTGCCCTATAAACTAAAACATCCACTTCATTGCTTTCTATATGAGGTGCGACAGTTGAACTCCAATTATCTGACCATCTTATATTGTCAATAGTAGGGGGAGTTGAATTATCCCTTTCAGCAAAACTTCTACCTCTATCATAGGCGTATACTTTTTCTCCATTATGTTTCCCTCCTGTAATATTATAACAAATAAAACCGTCTTTTCCGCCATTTGAAGGAAAAAATTTATTTATAAATATTTCACTAGCATCAGTATAAGCATTTGCGTGCCCTACTTTTATTTTGTGAAATTGTCTGGTCATTGTTGTTTCTTGTGCAAAAACAGCAATGCTTACAAAAGCTAAAGCAACTAAGATTTTAATCTTTTTCATTTTTTATTTTTTTTTGGTTTAAAAATATTTAAAACCAAATTACTAATTTATTTTGATTATAAGTTTCAATATGATACTAAAATATTTTTTGCATAAAATATCTTTAATCAGTTTGAGGTATGCATTCCCCTCAAATCTACTTTTAAATGGGTTACTCTTTTTAATTAATTACCTAACTAATTATAAATCAATAATTTAATATCTCTTGGAGTAAAATCCCCTAAAAATAATGCCCTTGATTTCAACTTATATTAAATGATTGTTATTTAATTGGGACAACGTCATAATTAAGAATTTCCATACAACCTCGAATTTTTGAATGCATCGCTTTAGTGAAAAACAAACCATATTTATTAAACTTCTTTAAACTTTAGATTTTAAATTAATTGCGGCGTGTGTAAGCTTGATTTTAGTAGTGTAAATTATTTTTATTAACTTACGATTTGAAATGCCAGCTAAATTTTTAAACACCCCATTGACTGAATCATAGCGCATAAACAAATATCAAAATACAAATAAAGTATATGAGAAAAGTAATTCTATTGCCCCTGTTAATATTAAGTATTTGTGCTATAACAAATCAAAAGTTAATTGCCCAAAATGCCAATTCAAATACCGCTTTAAACAAGGAGGAACAAAAAGTTATGGATTATATTGATGCCAATATGCCAAGGGCTATTGCTTTGTTAAAAGAATCTGTCAATATTAATAGCGGTACTTTAAATATTGCTGGTGTAAAAAAAGTGGGTGAAATTTTTGCGCGTGAATTTGAAAAAGCCAACTTTAAAACTAAGTGGATCCCGATGCCTGATTCCTTGCGCCGTGCAGGCCATTTGGTAGCGACCACAGGATTTAATAATGAAGCGGCAGATAAAAAAAACCCTAAAAGGAAAAAGTTATTTTTAATTGGTCATTTAGATACTGTTTTTGAACCGGATATGCCTGCTAATCCATTTACGATGTTGAATGATTCTACTGCCACAGGACAAGGGGTGAATGATATGAAGGGCGGAGATGTTGTGATGATTATTGCTTTGCAAGCTCTTCATGCGCAGGGTTTACTGAAGGACGCTGATATTATAGCTTATTTAACAGGCGATGAAGAACATGCGGCTAATCCACGAGAAATAAGTAGGGCAGATTTTATTGAAAGCGCAAAGAAAACTGATATTGCACTTGCTTTTGAAGGCGCCAATGGATTAAATTCAGTGGCCACTGCACGTCGTGGTGCAAGTGGTTGGACCTTAAATGTAAAAGCAAAAACAGGGCATAGTTCGGGCGTATTTACACCCAATGCTGGATATGGTGCTATTTATGAAGCAGCAAGAATAGTCAATGAATTTAGAGTACAATTAAGTACAGAAAAATATTTAACTTTTAATCCCGGTGTATTTATTGGAGGTTCTGAAATGAATTATAATCCAGCTAAATCCACTGGTACAGCCATTGGTAAAACGAATATTATTTCACCAGCGGTAACAGTCACCGGAGATCTCCGTTTTTTAACTGAGGATCAAAAAATTAATGCAAGAAAAAAAATGACCGCTATTGTTGCGGATAATTTAGCAGGTACAAAAGCCACTATTAAATTTACAGATGGTATACCAAGTATGGCGCCTACGGAGGGTAACGATAAATTACTAGAAATTATCAGTGGTGTTACGAAGGATATGGGTTTGGGTGCGACAACAGCAGGCGATCCTGGATCGCGCGGCGCAGGGGATATCTCTTACATCGCAGCCTATGTAGATTGTATTGATGGCTTAGGCGCATCTGGTAAGGGGGCACATGCACCAGGAGAAACTATTAACTTAAAGGAACTGCCTTATTTGATTAAAAGAGCAGCACTTACTATTTATAGGTTGAGCAGGTAGGTTTCCAATAGGGTATTTTATAGATGGACAGCCCAAATGCTCATTTTTTGCAGTCTTTACAATTTTTTGTAACTTTTCATTAAATGTATTAATTCATAATGAGGCGCTAATCCTACTTATTTTATATATTATAACATTTTATCCTTCACTTTTCTATTTAAAATGAATTACAAATGGTTAATATCATATGGTTAGTACTGGTTTTATTTGCCTTATTATATATCTATGTATTTGCGGTAGATATGATTAAAAACAGAAATAATCTTGAAAACGTAAGTTGGCTTAAAACGGGACTCATTGGTTTTGTTGTAAACTTTTTTGACGTTTTGGGTATTGGTGCATTTGCCCCACAAACAGCACTTTTGAAATTTACCAAACAAACTTCTGATAAATTAATTCCAGGTACCATGAATGTTGCAAATACATTGCCGGTATTAATCCAAGCAATTATTTTTATTCAAGTGGTTGAAGTGGAGCCTATCACTTTAATAGTTATGTTTTTAACTGCAATGATGGGCGCAATACTAGGTGCTGATATTGTTGGAAAACTTTCAGAAAGAAATATAAGGTTAACGATTAGTATTGCTTTATTAATTACTGCTGGTTTCATGTTTGCTAATAAAATGAATTGGATACATGGTGAAGGAATAGCCATTGGCATTCATGGATGGAAATTAGTTATTGCAGGGGTAGTAAATTTTATTTTGGGAGCCATGATGACTGCAGGAGTGGGGTTGTATGCACCCTGTATGGCCTTGGTTTATTTATTAGGATTATCACCTCAGGTCGCTTTTCCCATTATGATGGGATCCTGTGCTTTTTTAATGCCACCTGCTTCTTATAAATTTATCAAGTCAGGCGCTTATAATAAAAAAGCGGCATTAGGGATGGCTATTCCTGGAATAGTGGCTGTGCTCATTGCAGCACTTGTCATTAAATCGTTGCCATTGGATACCTTAAGATGGTTGGTGCTTATTATCATCTTATACACTTCCATCACTATGTTTTTGAGTGCTATTAAAAACAAATAAAATTATTTACTTTAATTAAACTAAAAATACCCATGACAAATTATCCAAGTATATTTAATGATGTTATTGGTCCAGTGATGCGTGGTCCTTCAAGTTCGCATTGTGCTGCATCACTTCGTATCGCTCGAATTTGTCGTGATTTAATGGATGAGCAAATTAAAGATATTTTAATCGAGTTTGATCCCAATGGTTCACTCGCTACTACCCATAAAAGTCAAGGATCGGATATGGGTTTATTTGGTGGATTTTTAGGTTGGGAAGCTTTTGATGAACGTTTGCAAGATTCGGAACAATATTTAGCTACTGCTGGTATTAACTATTCGATTAAAATTTGCGAATTAGCCGAAAAACATCCCAATACCTATCAAATAACATTAACCAATGATAATGAGAAAAGAACATTAGTAGCCATTTCAACTGGAGGTGGTATGATTGAGGTGATCAATATTGATGGGAATAAAGTTTCAATGGCAGGGGATTATTTTGAAACTTTAATTTATTGTACAGATGCTACAAGTATTATTAATTACTTAGAGGCAACCATCTTATTTGATGAAATTACTTTTCATCAAGGGGTAAACTCCTTTATTGAAATTAAATCGCAAAATAGCATTGCTGAAAATATTTGTAATGAGATAAAGCAAATGAGTTCGGTAACTTTTGTTAAAAGTATTAAGCCAGTGCTACCGATCATGGCGCGAAAAAACTTAAAGGTTCCATTTATTACCTGTAATGAAATGATGGAATATAATAAAGATAAAAATAAATCACTTTGGGAGCTGGCGGTTGATTATGAAAGTATCCGCGGAAATATTAGCCCTGAGTTGGTGATGGATAAGATGCAAGCGATTATTCAAATCATGCGAACTGCCATTGATACTGGTTTGAAAGGAACTAATTATAAGGATCGAATTTTAGGCAGTCAATCGCCTCATTTTAAAAAAACATTTGAGGCGAATCAATTAATCGGCGGCGACGTGATTAATAAAACCATTATGTATGTTTCAGCCATCATGGAGGTAAAAAGTTCAATGGGTGTAATTGTTGCAGCACCAACAGCGGGTTCCTGTGGTGGATTACCAGGCGTAGTATTTGGTACTGCAGACAGCATTCATAAAAATGAAGATGCAATTATAAAAGCAATGTTATCTGCTGGGTTAATTGGCGTTTTTATTGCAGCACATGCAACCTTTGCAGCTGAAGTGGGTGGGTGTATGGCCGAAACTGGTTCAGGTGGTGGAATGGCAGCCGCTGCGCTTGTTGAAATGAATGGCGGTAGCTTGGAGCAATCCATCGCAGCAGCTTCGCTCGCGCTTCAAAATTCATTAGGCATTATTTGTGATCCTATTGGGAACAGGGTGGAAGCACCTTGTCTTGGTCGCAACGTTATGGCGGCCACTAACGCTATTTCTTGTGCGAATATGGCCTTGTCTAATTACGAGCATCTGATACCACTTGATGAAGTGATTGAAACGATGAAGGCCGTGGGTGATCAAATTCATCACACTTTGCGTTGTACTAATTTAGGCGGGTTATCTGTTACCAATACTGCAAAAAAAATAGAAGCACTACTTGAGGAAAATCCACCCGTTTTTTATAAAAGCTGTTAAATAAGTGGAGTCACTTACCCAAATGACGAATTGGTTGGTTAGGAAATTAAAAGGGAATTAAATTTAATATAAGCTAAATAATTGATAATCAATCGATTTAAAGTCAATTGATTAAAAAAGCAACCCTTATTTGTTAAGAATTATTTCAATATTATTGAATAATTATTTTTTTAAAATTAACATTTCTTTATTATATTGCATGCTCCATTAAAATGGGTAATAAATTTTAAAATTAACTAACATGAGAAAAATCTTGTCTAGTCTCGTTGTCGCGATGCTTTTTTTCACGATTGCGGGCCAGTCTCAAGACCTAACCATTTCTGGTAAGGTTACAGATGACAAAGGGACTCCCATTCCTTCTGCATCTGTTGTAATTAAAACAAACAAAAACAAGGGAACTGCAGCTAATGAGGCAGGTATTTATAAAATTAGCGCAGCAAAAGGAAACGTATTAGTTTTCTCTAGTGTTGGATTTGGCACAAGGGAAATTACTGTCGGAGCGAGTAATGTAATTAACGTTACACTTACTTCTACAGGATCTAATTTATCAGATGTAGTAGTAACTGCGATGGGTATTAAGCGTTCTGATAAAGCATTAGGTTATGCGGTATCGAAAGTGGATCCTACATCAGTTTTACAAAAATCTGAACCAGACATTTTGAAAGGTCTTGCTGGTAAAGTACCCGGTGTTGATATCAGATCAGGACAAGGTGCTCCAGGTGCGGCTAGCCGTATCCAAATTAGAGGGGTTTCCTCTTTTAATGGTGGTGAGCCTTTGATCGTTGTGGATGGTATTCCCTATAGCAATCCAGTTGTAAATACTTCAAGCCCTTTTAGTGGTGGTGGTGCTTATGGCTCTGGTTTTGGCGATATTGACCCGAATGATATTGAATCTATCAACATCTTAAAAGGTGCTGCAGCTGCTTCATTATATGGATCAAGAGCGGCAAACGGAGTTTTATTGATTACTACTAAATCAGGTGCGCCTAGAAAAGGAAAAAAATCATTAAACGTTACTTATAGAGCTGGTTATAGCCAAGAGTCTATCTCTGCTTTACCTGAGTTTCAAAATACTTACGGTGCGGGTGCTAATTTTAGAGTGCAAGGAGCGAATGGTTCTTGGGGTGGTAAATTTGGATCTGGTAATATTTATGATGGATCAGGTAATGTGCTTCGTAGATCAGCTTCTTTAATTGACTCAATCCCAGCTACTACTTGGGCTACAATGTTTAACTCTTACCCTGAATTATTTCCAAATGGTATGGCTGCATACAAAGCATATCCTAATAACGTTTCTTCTTTATTTAATACAGGAAACTTATTTGAGAATTCAGTAGGTTTAAGTGGTGGTGAAGGAAATACATTATTTAACGTAACTATTTCTCGTGTTGACCAAAAAGGTTATATCACAAATACGAGTTACAAGAAAAATAATATCAGTGTCGGTGGTCAAACAAGTATTGGAAAATTAACCATCGGATCTAGTCTATCCTATGCTAGGTCAGAACAATTAGGTGGATTTATAGGAGCTGCTCAAAGTTTCATTACTGGTTGGGGTCGTACCTTTACTCAGGCTAGAAACTGGGACATCGCAGGCTTTCCTAGTGAAAACAGAGCTGGTGCACAAATTGGTTTCAATGACGGACAATATACGAACCCAATTTGGGGTGCTTATAATAACACCATCACTTCAATTGATGATCGTTTGGTAGCAACTTTAAGAGCTTCTTACAAATTCAATAGTAAATTCAGAATTGATTATAACGCGGGTGTGAACAGTTATGCGCTATTCAGAGACGAAATTATTAACAAATCTTCATATGGAGGCACCGATAATCTTTTAGGTAACATTAAGGAGGTAGTTAACAGACAACAAGAATTACAATCTACTTTAGTTGCGATTTATACGCCAAAAATTAATGATGATTGGAGTTTAGATATGAAATTAGGTAATGATATCAACCAAAGAATGTCAAGAGCACAACAAGTACAGGGTGTGAACTTTGTAATTCCAGGTTTATTTAATCTTACGAATACTTCAACGCAACGTTTTAGTGGTGATAGCAGATCAAAAAGAAGATTGGTTGGTTTCTTCGGTGAGGCTTCATTGGATTATAGACGTTTCGCTTTCATCAACTTTACTGGAAGAACAGATTTAACTTCAACACTTCCTTATAAAAATGCGCAATATTTTTACCCAGGTGTATCTACTTCATTAATTTGGACAGATGCATTTAAGGTGAAGAAAGGTATTATTGATTATGGTAAATTACGTGCAGGTTTTGCAAGAGTGGGTAATGATGCTGCACCTGGAAATGGTCAGGCTATCTTTGGATTGAACTCTGCAGGTTTCCAAGGTCAATCTTTGGCTTCTAGAGGTAGTTCCAACTACGATCCAGATTTAACACCTGAGTTTACACAGGAATTAGAACTTGGTTCTGAAATGCGTTTCTTTGGTGGTCGTGTGATGACTGAATTGACTTGGTATGATAAAAAATCTACTAATTTGATTTATGCAATTGGCTTACCTCAAACAACTGGTTTTAGTTCATTCTATACTAACTTAGGTGAGGTGCGTAACACAGGTTGGGAAGCAGCTGTTGATTTAAAAATTGTTGACAAAACAGATTTCCAATGGAATGTAAGAGGAATTTTTACTAGAAACATAAACACAGTTGAAAAATTAGTACCTGGTTTAACAAGAGATATCATTGGTGGTTACAACTGGATTGAACCAGGTTTCCCTTATGGTTATTTAAGAGGTAGTCGTTCAGCGCGTACAGATGATGGTCGATTAATCATCAACCCTTCTAATGGTGCTCCATTTGTTGATCCAAATCCACAAATGGTGGGTAATCCAAATGCGGATTATAAAATAGGTATTACTAACAGATTTGCTTACAAAGCGTTTGAATTAAGTGTGCTTTGGGATATGACCAAAGGAGGTGATTTCTACACTGAAACTATCAACAGTATGTTAGGTCGTGGTGTTACTAAGGATAATGAAGACAGAGAAAAAAATAGAGTGGTGGATGGGGTATATGGTAGCGCAACTCCAGTACCTGGTAAGGATGGTTTAAACCGTTACGTTCCTTTATTGGTGAATGGTCAAATGGTTCCTAACCAAACAAGAATGACAACCAATGATTTGTATTTCTCACCAGCTGGAACCGGTGCAACTTTCGCAACAAATGGTGCTTTTGAATACTCCGTATTTGATGGTACTGTTTACAGATTAAGAGAGGTTGTATTAGCATATAACGTATCTCCTAGTTTAATTAAGAAATTAAAACTATCTGCTGCAACACTTTCATTTAGTGGTCGTAACCTTTGGTTCTTGGCACCTAATGTACCTAAATACACACACTTTGATCCAGATATCAACTCAGTAGTTTCTGGTACAGCGCAAGGTGTTGAAACTGGTGGTGCTCCAAGTACTAAAAGATTCGGTCTTAACTTAAACATAACTTTCTAATCATCATACTAAAATTTTCAACTATGAGAAAGAAAATATATTATATAAAAACTTTTACCGCATTGGTAATGTTTGCGCTTGTTTTACCAAGCTGTCAAAAATTCCTTGACGTAAATAAAAACCTGAACAGTCCAACTGCAGTTCCTGTATCGTTATTGTTAAGTAATGCCGAATTAACAATTTCCGGTAACGTAGCATTAGGTACAGGACTTGGAAACATCGCTGCAGTTTATACACACCAAATAACAGGTCGTGTGGGTGCTGACAGATACGGTGCTGGTTCCGCTGGATGGGAAGGTCTTTATGGCGCTATCAAGGATTTGGATGTAATCATTAAGCAAGGAACTGCTGAAACGCGTTATACTTATGCTGGTGTAGCTAAAATTTTGAAAGCTTATGCATTCAGCGTTTTAGTTGACGTTTATGGGGATTGTCCTTTTACCGAAGCCAATAAATTTGATGTAGGAATTAAACAACCTAAGTTTGATAAAGGGGCTGACATCTATCCTCAATTAATTAAATTGATTGACGAAGGCGTTGCTGATATCAACAACAAAGCACCAAATGCTTCAAAGCCAGGAAATGACGATTATATTTATAAAGGAAATACCACTAACTGGATTAAAGCAGCGAATACACTTAAATTAAAGTTGTACACGCAAGTTAGATTGGTACAAGATGTAAAAGCACAAGTAACTGCTTTATTAGCATCTCCTTCTACTTTAATCAATTCACAAGCGGAAAGTTTCATGCTTCCTTACGGACCTTTCGGTACTACGGATGACAGACACCCTGCTTATGGTGATTATAACGCTACACAACGTGGTTCTCAATTATTTAGCCCTTGGTTATATGAAATCATGAAAGGTAGAAATCCAAATATTTTTACTAATATTTCAGATCCAAGAATTCCTTACTATATCTATAATCAAAAATCAGCAACAGGTACACCTGAAAACTGTCCAGATTATCGTGATGGTGGTTTTATCACTATATTATTTGGTTCAAATGGTCCTTGTCGTGATGGATCAAATAGTGCAACATACTCTTTGCTAGGTTTATACCCTGCAGGTGGTAGATATGAAGATGGTGGTGCAAAAACTATTACACAATTAGGAGCAATTAATGCCGGAACTGGAGCACTTCCTCATCAGTTTATTACTTATGCTGACAGATTATATCTTGAAGCAGAATTAATTAATGCAGGTATTGTAACTGGAAATGAAAAAACAGCATTTAGTAACGCACTTAATGCATCATTCTTACAAATGGATCACATTATCACCAACTTTATTAAGCCAGCTTCTGCAGGTGCGCCACAAGTGGTTCCTGCGATTGCAACTTTAGCTGCTACTACAACATATAAAACTGCTGTACTTGACGCTTATGATAAAGCATCAACAGCTTCAAAAAGGTTGGAATTTATTATGACTCAAAAATGGATCAACAGAATTGAAAATCCTGTTGATAACTGGACTGATTACAGAAGAACTAGGTTCCCTGTATTATTTTCACCAGCACCTATTGGTACGGTTACAAGCGTAACCACTCCGGAACCAAAAACAGTTCCTGTTGCTAACGATAGAGCATACCCTTGGTCATTACCATTTAGTACAAATGAGTTACAATTAAATTCTAGTTCACCACCACAAAAAGTACCAGAATCTTATCGTGTATTTTGGCAACCTGCTGGATAATAATTATATACTCGTTTGATATATTAAAATAAAATTAATAGATTATGAAAAATAGAAAAATAAACATATTTGCGGCCTTTACCTTAGGTCTTATGATCGCCTTCGCTGGTTGTAAGAAGGATGACGGAGGAGTTAGGAAAAGTGTTGTAATCAAAGATGTACCAGTGGTTTCTACAAAAATTGAATCTACTGGGTCACAGGCGATTGATATGTTGAACCTTGCGGGGTTCTCCGGTAAATTTAAAGTAGAAACATACTTTCCTGGTGCAACACCACCAGACAAAGTTGACATCGTAGTAAGAAAAAATGGTTCTAATGCCAATGTGAAAGTTTTTAAAAAGGATGTTACAACACTTCCTTATTCATTAACAGTTACATCAGCTGATATTGCAGCTATATTTGGCGCTGCTGTTACTTTGGGTGATACCTATGACTTTGCACCTGACTTATATGTTGGTGTAAATAAATTTGAAGCATTCCCAGTTACAGGATTAGGTAATGGTCCTGGTATTATAGCATACCCTTTATATAGTGATTTTGCTCGTTTCGCAGCAATTTGTGCTTACGATCCTGCAATTTACGAAGGTGACTTCGTGGTTGTTTCTGATGCATTTGGTGATTTCAGTCCAGGTGAAGTTGTTAAGTTCACAAAAATTAGCAACAATTCATTCTCATTCATTAATCCTTATGTAACAAGTCCTTTACCAATTATTGTAAGTATTAACACATTGAATAACCAAGCGACTATTGCTAAGCAAAAAGTAGGAAATGCATTTACTTGGCAGTTAGCTTATACTAACCCGAATATGGCAGTTTCAGCAGGTGCTGCAAGCGTTGTTGCACCATGTAGTAAAACAATCACCCTTGCGATTGCTTATACTGTCGATCAAGGTTCATTTGGTACATATACTTTAGTATTAAGGAAAAAATAGTATACGCTACCTAAGCGTGTTCGATATTAAAAAAGCCTTTCCGATTTCGGAAAGGCTTTTTTAATTAGGGCTATTGTCCCGTCATGAAATTGCGATATTCACAATGAAAGTATAATTTGCCAATTTACCCCGTTGAATCCTTAATTTTACGTATAAATTAATGTTTTGGAAGCACCTGTATTATTAATCACACCTCCTTTTACGCAATTGAATACACCGTATCCTGCTACTGCGTATTTGAAAGGATTTTTTAATACAAAAAACATTCCTACCGTTCAAGCCGATTTGGGTATTGAAGTAACCATGGAATTGTTTAGTAAACAAGGGCTTGAAAAACTTTTCTCAGCCATAGCAGCAAAAACGGAATCAACTGAGTTAATATATTCTGGAAATAGTTTGCGCATGATTGCGTTACGCGACAGGTATATTCAAACCATTGAACCTGTCATCCAATTTTTACAGGGGAAACAAAATACACTAGCACATACCATTTGTACGCGACAATTTTTACCTGAAGCAAGTCGCTTTGCACAAATGGATGATTTAAACTGGGCTTTTGGCAGTATGGGTAAACAAGACAGGGCCAAGCATATTGCCACCATGTACTTGGAGGACTTAAGTGATTTGATTAAGGAAACGGTTGATGAGCATTTTGGATTTAGTCGTTATGCCGAAAGCTTGGGAAGGTCTGCGAATTCATTTGATGAATTATATAATGCACTTCAGTTACCCTTCACTTATTTGGATGAAATATTAATTAAAATTTTTGCGGATCGTATAGATCAAGTACAGCCAAAATTGCTTTGTATTTCGGTGCCATTTCCAGGTAATTTATATACCTCATTGAGGTGCGGTCAGTGGATTAAAAAAAATAGGCCGCATATTAAAGTAGCCATGGGTGGCGGTTTTGCAAATACCGAACTACGCTCATTAAGTGATGTCCGCGTATTTGAATTTTATGATTTTATCACTTTAGATGATGGAGAAGCGCCACTAGAAATTTTAATTGAACATATTGATGGGAAAAAGCAGCTCAGTGAATTAAAGCGTTGCTTTACACTGGTAAATGATACAGTCACTTATATTAATAATACCAGTTGTACTGATTATAAACAAGGGCAGGTGGGGACGCCTGATTATGAAGGCCTTTTATTAGATCAATATATTTCAGTTATTGAAATAGCAAATCCAATGCATAGTTTATGGAGCGATGGCAGATGGAATAAACTAACCATGGCGCATGGCTGTTATTGGGCAAAATGTACATTTTGTGATATCTCCTTAGATTATATTAAAAACTATGAACCCATATCTGCTAGCTTATTGGTGGATAGGATGGAGGAGTTGATTGCTAAAACTGGCCAAAATGGATTTCATTTTGTAGATGAAGCTGCGCCACCATCCATGATGAAAGCGATTTCGATTGAAATTATAAAACGAAAATTAGTGGTAAGCTGGTGGGCCAATATTCGCTTTGATAAAAGCTTTACACAGGACTTATGTTATTTATTAAAAGCATCAGGATGCATTGCAGTGAGCGGTGGTCTTGAAGTTGCATCAGATAGACTATTAGATCTCATACAAAAAGGAATTACAGTTGCACAGGTGGCTAAAGTAAGCAAACATTTTTCTGAGGCAGGCATTATGGTGCATGCTTATTTAATGTATGGTTTCCCAACACAAACAGTTCAAGAAACTATTGATTCTTTGGAAATGGTAAGACAGTTATTTGAAACAGAAGTATTACAATCTGCTTTTTGGCATTTGTTTACCATGACGGCGCATAGTCCCGTAGGATTAGCACCCGAAAAGTTTTTGGTAAAAAAAGTTTCTGATCAAATTGGAACATTTGCTAACAATGATATTGCACATATCGATCCTACTGGTGCAGATCACGAATTGTTTGGTTTTGGATTAAAAAAAGCTTTGTTTAATTATATGCATGGGAATTGTTTTGAATTCCCATTACAAAAATGGTTTGATTTTAAAGTACCCAATACAACGACTGCTCCTCACTTTATTCAAAAAGCAATTAATGAACCTGATTTAAATACCTCCACCAATTATAAGGTCATTTGGTTGGGCGTATTACCTCATATAACGATTGTTCAAAAATCAAAAAAAGGGAATAAGTGGGAGGAGATGACAATGGAGTTTCAATCCAATAAAAATGCAATTACAATAAACGTAGCAAGCGAAAAGGGGGCATGGTTATTAAAACTACTTTCTGAACTCAATATTCAAAATTCCAATGGGTTATTATTAGCAGATATTAAAAACAGCTATACACTTGCAGGCTTAAACGACTTTGAATTGTTTTGGGATAATAAGCCCGTTACCCACTTGTCCAAAGCTGGTTTATTACGCGTATAAATCCCCGCCCATTCACTACGAAAACGATTTCGTAAATTTAACAGACGTAAATCTATTAATCAAGAAAATTATTTAACTTACAAAAGGTATATATGTTAATATATTATTAAATAATTACATATTATATTCATTGCTTCTTAAAATTAAAAATTGCTAAACCATGAGAAAAATTCTCTTGACGATCATGTCGTTAACTTTTCTTGCCAGCATTTCATGGGCTCAAACCCGTCCATTGTCTGGTACTGTTGTTGGTGATAACGGTGTTCCTTTAGTAGGCGCTAGTGTCACACAAAAAAATTCAACCAAGGGCACCGTTACGGATGCAAATGGTAAATTCACTATTGCTTTACCAACTGGTAAGGTTTCCTTAGTGATTAATTCTGTCGGTTACACCGCACAGGAATTAGCTATTAACAATCAAACTGATGTTAAAATTCAGTTAGTCACTGAAAATAAATCATTAGATGATGTAGTAGTAGTGGGTTACGGTTCGGTACGTAAAAAAGATTTAACAGGTGCCGTTGGGTCTGTTAGCTCTAAGGACATTGTTCGTAGTAACCCTGCTAACGCTACGCAAGCATTACAAGGGCAGGTAACTGGGGTGGTTGTAACAAAAAATAGTAACAAGCCAGGTCAAGCATTTAGCATTGATATTCGTGGACAAAATACCATCACGGGTGCAACCGAACCATTGGTTGTTGTTGACGGAGTAATTGGTGCAAGATTGCGTGATATCAACCCGCAAGATATTCAATCCATTGATGTGTTAAAAGATGCATCTTCAACAGCCATTTATGGTGCAAGAGGTGCGAATGGTGTTATCATCATCACTTCTAAAAAAGGGATTGCTGGCAAACCAAAAGTTACGCTTGATTCTTATTTCGGAAGTAAGCGACCTGGACATTTAATTCAATTACAAAATGCACAACAATTTTATAAAGCAGTGGTTGATGACGCTGTATTGAATGGAGGTACTGCTACTGCTTTCACAGCAAGTGAGATGGCCATGATTAATGGTGGTAAATCAACTGATTGGGTTGGATTAGTAACGCAACCAGGTATCACTGCAAATACAACTGTTGCTGTGACTGGCGGTAATGCAGGTACTACCTATCGTTTTTCTGGCGGTTATGTTCAGGAAGATGGTAATATACCTGTTACCTCATTT
>CAXNDZ010000015.1:0-21128 GCA_964201225.1 Chitinophagales bacterium
ACTGAAAAAGAAGTTGGGGAGTACATGCAAGACATCGCTGAGCAAAGAGGTGTTCCAGTTGAATCATTAAATGATTTTGCTGGTAATATCAATGGTTCATTTAAAAAATTAACACCAGAACAAGCAAGAGTATGGGCAGATAAGCAAACATATCTTGCTTTAGGTTTTAGCTTAGTTGCCGCTGCTGCTGAACAAGTAGATGCTACACCGATGGAAGGATTTTCGCCAGATGCGGTTGATGCAGTTTTAGGATTAAAAGAATTAGGATTGCATAGTGCAGTTGCTTTAACATTAGGTTACCGCGATGCGGCTAATGATTATTTAGTGAATGCTAAAAAAGTACGCAGAACACATGATAAATTAGTCATCAAAAAATAAGAAGTACTTACCTTTTTTATATAGCCTTCTCGATTTTTCGGGGAGGCTTTTTTATGCAATAGAAATACTATTTCTTAAGCATCCAACTCTTGAACGCAGTATAATTAGGGGCTAATGGAATAGATACTTTTTCCCTTTCAAACAAATTTTGAACAGAAGCAGGGATGGATAAGCTTTGCCCGATTGCTTCTTCCACCACTTCAGGAAATTTCACTGGATGTGCTGTTTCTAAAATAACAGCGCGCACATCTGTTGCTATTAAAAACTTTTCAGCCGCAATAAATGCAACAGCTCCGTGCGGATCCAAAATATAGTTATTGGTTTTATATACGCGCGCGATAGTTGCCTTGGTATCAGTATCAGTAATACTATAACTTGTTAATGCGTTACTTAGTGTAGTAAAATTATTTTGCATCATTTCTAGAATACGAACAAAATTACTTGGATTGCCTACATCCATGGCATTAGATACAGTCACAACAGAAGGCTTTACTTCATATTTTTCAGTAGCCATGTATCTTGTGACAACATCATTGGCATTACATGCCGCAACAAAATGTCCCAAGGGTAAGCCACTCGCTTTTGCAATCATACCTGCACATATATTGCCAAAATTACCACTAGGCACTACGATATTCATCGCTGGATAGTTGCCTTCGTTATCCTGGTATTTTGCAACCCATTGTTGCCATGCGAAAAAATAATATAATTGCTGCGGCAACCATCTTGCTACATTGATTGAGTTGGCAGATGTTAAATTATAGGCTGCATTTAATTCCGCATCCATAAATGCTTCTTTCACGATGGCTTGACAATCATCAAAACTTCCTTCCACTTCCAAAGCGATAATATTTTGTCCTAAGGTGGTTAATTGTAATTCCTGAATAGGACTCACTTTCCCTTTGGGATATAATATAATTACATTCACGCCTGTCACCCCTAAAAACCCATTGGCCACTGCCCCTCCAGTATCTCCACTAGTGGCGACTAATACGGTATTTGGTTTATCGGCGCGCGCTTGTTTAGAAAAATATCCTAAGCACCTACTCATAAATCGCGCGCCCACATCCTTAAATGCAAGTGTGGGACCATGGAATAATTCAAGGGAAGAAATAGTATCTGTTATAGGAACTAATGGAAAATCAAAATTGATGGTTTCGGCACAAATATTTTTTAAAGTAGCATCATCGATTGTTTCACCTACATAAGGGCGCATTACTTCAAAAGCCAAGCTTGCTTTATCTAATGTTTTAAAATTTTCAATTTGCGCTGCAGTAAATTTAGGTATCTCAGAAGGAAAATACAATCCCTTATCAGGCGCCTGACCAGTGATGGCCGCAATTCTGAAATCAACATTAGGTGATTGTTTTTGTAAACTGTAATACTGCATTGTTTCTAAACTTTATATTTTAAGTTTATATTAATTTATGATATTTAGAATTTAAAATGTTATTTTTTTCTTTTTTAATTTAAAGTAAAATGTTAGACTATATGATCCTTACTAACATTGAGTTCTAGCAAGCCCTCATTTAGTTATAATTAAAATCTAAAAAAATCAATAAACATATATAGAATTCAATAAGTTTTAAGTCCCGGCATTAAATAAAATCAGATACAATCTCCACCCCTTTTTGATTAATGGTGGTTACATAAGTGTGATGTGGTAAATTCATTCCCGCATACAATTCATGCATTTCCTTTTCAACTGCTTTTGCAATTTCTACTGTCTTGCTTAGCATAAATATGGAAGGACCTGAACCTGATATACCCCCACCTAAAGCCCCTGCTTGTTTACAAGATAATTTTAATGCATCAAAACCGGGGATTAATATGGATCGCACGGGTTCAATAATCACATCCTCCAATGATCTTCCAATTAAATCATAATCTGATTTCATTAATCCAGCCACTAATCCAGCAATATTACCCCATTGCTTTATGGCATCTTTTAATAAAACCTTTTGTCTTAATATACTTCGTGCATCAGCTGTCCGTACTTCAATTTGTGGATGCACAATGGTCACAAATAATTCAGGGGAGGGTAATGCAACTATTTCTAATGGGAAGATAGAGCGCACTAATGTAACTCCTCCAAAAATACATGGAGCAATATTGTCCGCATGCTTTACACCGGATGCCACTTTTTCTCCATTCATGGCAAAACGCACTAAATCATCCTTGGAAAATATTTTACCTAATAAATAATTAGCCCCGACAACGGCGCCAGCTGAACTTGCTGCGCTCGAACCCACGCCACTTCCTGGTTTAATTAGTTTATTTATTTTTACCTCAAAGCCTATCGTAGAAAAATCAACTAAGGTTTTATCACTGCTACTATGTGCAGTGTATTCTTCAATCATCGCTAATAATGCAGCGCCTGCAACATTCAATTCGGGATCAGTGGGTAAATTATAATCGTCAATATTTATAATTGTAATAGCGGCTTGTCCTACTGCACGGTTTACAATTCGCATTTCCATTTCATCATAGGGATCGTTCACGGCAAAGCCCAATATATCAAATCCACACACCATATTTGCTACGGTGGCAGGGGCTTTTATTTTTATCCATTGATTAATTGGAACCATCTTTATTAATAAATTATTTCTCTAATTTGAACATGATCATCTAATTACTTTACGTAATTATTAGCTATCATTACTATACTCTTGCTGCTCTAATAATATCTGCAAACACACCCGATGCAGTTACATCTGCTCCTGCACCCGCGCCCTTTACCACTAATGGCAATTCAGGATAACGGCCTGAATAAAACAGCACCAAATTATCCTTTCCATATAAATGATAAAAATCAGAACTTGGTTCTATATGTTGTAATCCAACTTTGGCAATACCTTTTCCATTCGCATCGTTTTCAAAATTAGCCACAAATTTTAGTTTGCAATTTTTGGCAGACGCAGCATCATATATCTTTTTAAAATGTGGTTCCTGCTTTTCCATTTCCTTATAAAAATCTTCTACCGATCCATCAAAACAACTTGCTGGTAAAAATCCTTCATTCTCAATATCCGACATTTCAATTTTATTTCCTGCTTCCCTTGCCAAGATCATTATTTTACGCATTACATCCGTCCCACCCAAATCCATTCTTGGATCAGGCTCCGTATATCCTTCCACTTGTGCCTGGCGCACTACTTGTGCAAATGGCACTGTGCCATTATATTGATTAAAAACAAAATTCAATGTGCCCGATAATACGGCCTGTATTTTATTAATGGAATCTCCACTCAATATTAAATTATTCAATGTGCCAATAATAGGTAAGCTAGCGCCCACATTGGTTTCAAATAAAAACGAGGCATTGTACTCGCGCGCTAGTGATTTTAATTTTAAATAGTTTTCATAAGGCGAGGAGCAAGCTATTTTATTACATGCGACTACCGAAACCGCCTTACCTAATAATTGGGCGTAGGCATTGGCTACTTGTTCATGTGCAGTCACATCCACAAATACACTATTACGTAAATTATTTTCAATAATGGTGTTGACATATTTATGAATGTCGCCCAAGGGCGCATCAACCAACTGTTCGCGCCAATTTGATAAATCAATACCCTCTTGATTAATAATTTGTCGTTTACTATTAGCAATCCCTACAATATTTATTTGCAAGCGCAACTGTTCCTGTATATACGCTACTTGTTTTTTAATTTGATCCAATAATTTACCACCCACATTTCCAACGCCAGCGATGTATAAATTGACTTGCTTATAAGAGGTTTCAAAAAATGCTTCGTGTAATACATTGATTGCTTTACGTACATCGGATGTTGCTATTACGGCTGTAATATTTTTTTCAGAAGATCCCTGTGCTATTGCACGTACATTAATACCATTACGGCCCAACACACCAAACATTTTACCACTCACCCCAGGGTGACTTTTCATTTGCTCCCCTACTAAAGCCAATATCGAAACTTCTTTTTCAATAATTAATGGCTCTACTTTTTGTGTTTGAATTTCTTTCTCAAACTCTGCATCCACCGCTATTTTAGCTTGATGCGCATCCTGCATATTCACCCCAACACATATAGAATGTTCGGATGAACTTTGGGTAATTAAAATAATATTGATTTGCTTATTCGCCAAAGCCTCAAATAATCTTTTTGAAAATCCTGGTATACCCACCATACCACTTCCTTCCAAGCTTAACAAACAAATATCTTGTATGCTTGAAATTCCTCGGATAAAATTATCATCCTTCGGCGATTCATTTTGAATAATCGTTCCCGGATGTTTTGGATCAAAGGTGTTTTTAATTAATACCGGAATGTTTTTATGCATGACCGGTTGTATAGTCGGCGGATAAATAACTTTTGCGCCAAAATGTGAAAGCTCCATCGCTTCCTGATAAGATATTTGTGGAATTTCTTTTGCGTTGTGCACAATCCTTGGATCAGCGGTCATCATACCACTTACATCCGTCCAAATTTCTAAGCGCTCCGCATCCAATGCTGCAGCAAATATAGCGCCTGTATAATCCGATCCACCCCTGCCTAATGTAGTGGTGTTCCCTTCCTTATCGGATGATATAAATCCAGGTGCAATATATAAGTCAAACGTATTTGAAGGATTTTTAAAATAATCCTGAATTGTTTTATTGGTTAATGCCTTATCAACCACTGCATTTAAAAAATTAGAATCTGTTTTAATTAGTTCACGCGCATCTACCCATTGTTGCTTAATTCCTTTAGCTGCGAATGTGGCTGAAATTATTTTAGAGGATAACAACTCGCCGTAGCAAACTATTTTATCCTTCATGCGCGGCGATAACTCCTTTAGCATGGATAAGCCTTCACAGTTGGCCTCTAATTCATTAATTAATTGCTTGACAATACTTAAAGTAGCACTCTGTTGTTGTATCGGCAATAATGTTCGAACAATATCCAAATGCTTTTGCTCAATATTTTCAATGATTGTTTTATAGGCCTCATTTCCTTGCGCTGCCGTTTGTGCTAACATGAGTAATTGATCCGTAACACCATGCACAGCGGATACCACAACAATACATGGCTTGTTTTGTAAACTTTCTGTTACAATTTCTACCACGTTCCCTATTGCACTTTCACTTCCTATCGAACTCCCTCCAAATTTTAAAACCTGCATATCCCTATTTTTTATTGACTATATTTTATGCTACTTATATTAAGTAGCCATAAATATTATCGTCTTTGTTTATTTCATTGTAATTGATCTGATACTTCTTCATATTTTCTATCAAAGTTTCATAATCTTTTTTCGATCTAAGTTCTAATCCAACCAATGCTGGACCTGCTTCCTTATTGTGCTTTTGTATATATTCAAACCTCGTGATGTCATCATTAGGCCCTAATACTTTATTGACAAATTCCTTTAAGGATCCTGGGCGTTGTGCAAATCGAATTAAAAAATAATATTTTAAACCTTCATATAATAAAGATCTTTCTTTTATTTCTTGCATGCGTGCAATGTCATTATTACCGCCACTCACAATACATACAATAGTTTTACCTTTTATTTGTTCCGCGTAATCATCCAAAGCCGCTATGGACATGGCGCCCGCTGGCTCAACTACCATCGCTTCCTCATTATACATTTGTAAAATGGTGGTGCAAATTTTTCCTTCCGGTACCAAACGCATATCATCCAATGCATCTTTACAAAATGAAAAAGTAATATCGCCTACTCTTTTCACAGATGCGCCATCCACAAATTTGTCAATGTTTTCTAACTCAACGGGCTCACCCGATTTCAATGCCCAAAACATACTTGGTGCCCCTTCTGGTTCCAAGCCAATCACTTTTGTATGAGGTGATTCTTGTTTAAAGTAAGTCCCTACGCCTGCGCTTAATCCGCCACCACCCACAGGTAAAAAAATGTAATCAATCGGATCCGGGGTTAATGTTTTTATATCATCTAAAATTTCCACCCCGACTGTTGCTTGTCCTGAAATAATTGCTGGATGATCAAATGGCGGTATGAATGTCATACCATGTTCAATAGTATACGCTTTTGCTGCAATAGCCGTATCATCAAATGTATCTCCTACTAAAACCACTTCCACAAATACATCACCAAACATTTTTGTTTGATTTACTTTTTGTTGTGGGGATGGGATCGGCATAAACACGACGCCCTTTACCCCTAGTTTTTTACAACTATAGGCAAAGCCTTGCGCATGGTTACCGGCACTAGCACACACTACACCTTTTGTCAATAACTCAGGTGATAGTTGATGCATCATATTATATGCGCCTCTTAATTTATAAGATCGTACAATTTGTAAATCCTCCCTCTTTAAATATACATTGCACTGGTATTTACGAGATAAGTTCGCATTGAATTGAAGTGGCGTATGCGTTACGACCGACTTTAATCTTGCTGCGGCTCCCGCAATATCCAGTACATGTTTATTAATCTTCTTTACTTCACTCATATATTCCCTTTAATACGATTCATTCATAAATGAATAATAATTATTTGTTCCTTTTACCCAACACGGTTTATTTACCTGGTTGGTTCTCTGGTCTTAAACTTCTTACGGTTCGTCCAGCTTGCCACATTTCACTATTATGTAATTCAGCTAACTCTACTTCTAATTTTTCACGGTAATCAGGCTTACTGTTTAAATCAATAGAGCGTGCTGATTCAACACCAGTTGCAACACTTTTATATAAGTCACTAAAAACGGGTAATGTAGCATCACGGAATTTTTTCCACCAATCCAACGCACCTCTTTGCGCCGTAGTAGAACAGTTGGCATACATCCAATCCATTCCATTTTCAGCCACCAATGGCATTAATGATTGTGTTAATTCTTCCACTGTTTCATTAAAAGCTTCTGAAGGGCTGTGACCATTTTTACGTAACACTTCATATTGCGCTGCAAAGATACCTTGAATTGCGCCCATTAGTGTACCTCGCTCCCCAGTTAAATCAGAAAAAACCTCTTTTTTGAAATCTGTTTCAAATAAATAACCAGATCCAATAGCTATACCCAAGGCAATAACCCTATCCCAAGCCTTTCCTGTTGCATCTTGGAAGATGGCATAACTACTATTTAAACCACGTCCTTGTAAAAACATTCTTCTTAATGAGGTTCCAGATCCTTTAGGGGCAACTAAGAATACATCCACATCTGCTGGAGGTATAATACCTGTTTGCTCATTAAAAGTGATCCCAAAACCATGAGAAAAATACAATGCTTTTCCTGGCGTTAAATGTTTTTTCACGGTTGGCCACATTGCAATTTGTGCAGCGTCACTTAATAAATAACAAATAATAGTTCCTTTTTCTAAAGCTTCTTCTATTTCAAATAAAGTAGTGCCTGGTACGAAACCATCTTTTACTGCCTTATCCCAACTTTTTGAATTTTTTCTTTGACCGATAATTACATTTACACCATTTTCTTTTTGGTTTAATGCTTGTCCTGGACCTTGCACGCCATAACCAATCACGGCTATTGTTTCATTTTTTAAAACTTCCTGTGCTTTTGCTAATGGAAATTCGTCACGGGTGACTACATTTTCCTCGGTACCTCCGAAATTTAATTTTGCCATTTTACTTTTAGTTTAATTAAGATTTAAAATTTTTATTTGTTGGATATTATTTAATTATTTGTACTAATTATTTATTTTTTATTACATCGTAAATACCGCTTCTCTTTTTCCTAAGTATTCGTTTTGAATCACTTCCTCGCTAGGTTCTCTGCTTTCAAAATCTTTTAACTTTTCATGAAACCCGCTGCTCTCTTTAATGATGGCTACGCGCGCGCTTCTAACAAACTCCACCAAGCCAAAGGGTTCCAAGGCTTTCATTAATTTATTAGTTTCCTCGCGATGGCCCGTAGTTTCAAATACAATAAAGTCCTTACGAATCGCTATCGCGCGCGCGCCAAACTCTCTTAATAACCTTTCTACCTTTGCACGCTCTGTAATTTCCTCGGACAATACTTTATACAATGCCAACTCCTGCCATACTATTTCGTCGTTGGTATTAAAATAAGTTTTTAATACTTCCACTTGCTTTTCAATTTGGCGTACTAGTTTAATCACCACTGATCTTGATTCATGTATCACGATGGTAAATCGGTGTATGCCATCAATTTCAGAAGGAGAAGTATTTAAACTCTCCACATTAATTTTTCGACGTGAAAAAATAATGGCAATACGATTCAACAATCCTACCTGATTTTCAGTGTACACCGTAATAGTGTATTCCTGTTTTTCCGTATTTGTATCCATAGTTTCTTTTTTAAATTATTATAATTCTTTACTATTCGCTACTTGAGTCTGATTTCTGAAAGGCTACAACCCTGTGGTACCATCGGGAATACATTATTTTCTTTCCCTACCATTACTTCTAATAAATAGGATCCCGGATGTGCCAACATTGTTTTTATCCCTTCCTCCAAATCCTTTCGGTGTTCTATTTTTGCGCCTTCAATGCCATATGCTTTAGCGACCATTACATAATCAGGACTTTGAATATCTACAAATGAATAGCGCTTGTCATTGAACAATTGTTGCCACTGACGCACCATACCTAAAAACTGATTATTCAATATCATGATTTTCACCTCCACACCTGTTTGCATAATAGTACCTAGTTCCTGAATGGTCATTTGAATACCACCATCTCCAATCACAGCAATGACTGTTCTATCTTGTGCACCAAATTTGGCACCAATGGCCGCAGGCAATCCAAATCCCATGGTGCCTAATCCGCCCGATGTTATATTACTTCTGGATTCGTTAAACTTTGCATAACGACAAGTCACCATTTGGTGCTGCCCTACATCCGTTACCATGACTGCGTTTCCTAGCGTAGTTTCATTTACGATTCGGATAACTTCACCCATCGTCATCTCCTCTGTTGCTGGATATATTTCATCTTTGATACATTGGTCATATTCCTGTTGCGTATAAGATGCAAATACTTTCAACCACTCAGATCGGTCCTTTTGTTCAATACCTAAAGTAAGTAATGGTAAAGTTTCTTTACAATCACCCCACACACCTACATCTGCTTTTACATTTTTATCAATTTCAGATGGATCAATATCCAAGTGAATCACTTTTGCTTGCTTTGCATATTTATCCAATCGGCCAGTAACGCGATCATCAAAACGCATACCCACCGCAATTAATACATCACACTCATTCGTTAAAACATTGGGGCCATAATTTCCATGCATGCCCAACATGCCCACATTTTGTGGATGATCTGTAGATAATGCACTCAATCCTAAAATGGTCCAGGCAGCTGGCATGCCCGATTTTTCAATAAACTTTTTAAATTCATTTTCTGCTTTTCCTAATATCACGCCTTGTCCAAAAATGACCAATGGTTTTTTTGCGTTGTTAATTAATGTAACTGCTTCATCAATAAAGTTTTTTCGAATCACTGGTTTTGGACGATAACTACGAATATGATTGCAAGGGGTATATCCTTCATAATTGAAAGATTGTATTTGTGCATTTTTTGTAATGTCTATTAATACAGGACCTGGTCGTCCGCTTCTTGCCAAATAAAATGCTTTGGCTAATATGCCTGGGATTTCAGTGGCATCGGTAATTTGATAATTCCATTTGGTTACCGGCATGGTGATATTAATAATATCTGTTTCCTGAAACGCGTCTGTTCCTAATAAATGTGCAAACACTTGACCGGTGATACATACTAATGGTGTACTATCAATCATTGCATCTGCTAATCCTGTTACTAAATTAGTTGCTCCTGGACCACTCGTAGCAAATACCACACCCACTTTTCCCGAGGTACGCGCATAACCTTGTCCAGCATGAATGCCGCCTTGCTCATGTCTTACTAAAATATGTTTTAGTTTGTCATTATAATCATACAACGCATCGTAGATCGGCATGATGGCACCGCCCGGATAACCGAAGATAGTATCAGCACCTTCTGCAATACATGCTTCTAGTACCGCTTGCGAACCTGTTAAAGTTGTTGGCGCTATTTTCGCTTCCACTTTTTGTTCTATATTTTTTGCAATTATCGTTTCCATAAAATCATTTTTTCGTTCATTACTTATCAAACTTGAAACCGGTCGGTTTAATTTTCATCCGTTACACATCCTTCACTTGCATCCTTCACCAACTTTGCATATTTCCAAAGTACTCCATTGGTCGCTTTTAAAACTGGCGCCGGTTGTAATACTCTTCTTTTTGCAATGGTAGCTTCGTCTACTTTTAAGGTCATGGTTCTTTTTGGAACGTTCAATTCAATAATATCTCCATCTTCAACTACGCCAATCAATCCACCTTTGTAAGCTTCTGGTGTAATATGTCCTATCACAAATCCGTGCGTACCTCCGCTAAAACGGCCGTCAGTAATTAATGCGACTGACTTTCCTAATCCTGCACCAATAATAGCAGATGTTGGTTTTAACATCTCCGGCATACCCGGTGCACCAATCGGTCCAACATTTTTTATAACGACTACATCACCCGGTTGAATCTTTTTTGAATTAATGCCTTCAATCAACGCATGCTCTCCATCAAATACACGCGCTGGTCCTTCAAACATATCTCCTTCCTTTCCTGAAATTTTTGCAACACTTCCACCCGTTGCTAAATTGCCATACATGATTTGTAAGTGGCCTGTTGCTTTGATGGGATTTTCCTTTGGATAGATTATTTTTTGTTGGTCAAAATCTAAATCAGGAACGCCTGCTAAATTTTCTGCGATTGTTTTTCCAGTCACCGTTAAACAATCTCCATGTAACCATCCTTGCGCCAACATATATTTCATTACTGCTGGTACACCACCATATTGATGTAAATCCTGCATTAAATATTTTCCAGAGGGTTTAAAATCCGCCAACACCGGAGTTTTATCACTGATGATTTGAAAATCATCCTGCGTAAAACTTACGCCCACACTTTTTGCCATCGCAATCATATGCAATACTGCATTCGTACTTCCACCCAATACCATAATAACCGCTACTGCATTTTCAAATGCTTTGCGTGTCATAATATCTTTGGGTTTAATATCGCGCTCTAATAATAATCGAATGGCTGCACCTGCATCCTTACACTCTTGTTGTTTTTCATCACTCAATGCTGGATTAGAAGAGGAATAAGGTAAACTCATTCCTAGTGCTTCGATAGCTGATGCCATTGTGTTTGCGGTATACATACCACCACAAGCGCCAGCGCCCGGACATGCATGTTTTACGATGCCCATGAAATCAGCTTCATCTAATTGTCCTGCCATTTTTTGTCCTAAGGCTTCAAATGCAGAAACAATATTTAAGTCCTGTCCATTGTAATGTCCCGGTGCAATGGTGCCACCATACAACATTAAGGAAGGACGATTTAATCGACCCATCGCAATTAATGATCCTGGCATATTTTTATCACAACCTGGAACGGTTATTAATCCATCATAATATTGTGCACCACAAACCGTTTCAATACTATCTGCAATTACATCGCGACTTACCAAAGAATAACGCATACCAGGGGTACCATTGCTCATACCATCACTCACGCCAATCGTATGAAATGTTAATCCTACTAAATCGTTTTCCCAAATACTCTTTTTTACTTCCGCAGCTAAATCATTCAAGTGCATATTGCAAGTGTTACCATCATACCCCATACTCACCACACCTACCTGCCCTTTATGCAAATCGGCATCGGTTAATCCAATACCATAAAACATAGCTTGCGCTGCTGGCTGGGTTGGATCCAGTGTAATAATTTTTGAATATTTATTTAGTTCCATAATGTATACTTATAAATGAGTCTATAAATTTAATCTTGTTTTACTTCTAAACCTTAAAACAATCGTTCGTTAAACGATGATTTCGGTTTGTTATCATTTTGTTTAAATAATAGTTGATTTATGTAACCTTTCGTGATGCACATGTCCTTCACCAGTTATATGTCGATCAATGTATTCCGAAATCAAATCACCTATTGCTGAGGTACTATAACTATTAATTGAATCTATATCCTTGGAAACAAACTTGTTACTCAAACACCAATCCGCCGCTTCACGAACAATCGCTGCTTCAGTAGTTAAGCCAAAATGATCCAATAACATTGCAGCAGATAAAATGGACCCCATTGGATTCGCAATATCTTTTCCTTTTGCTTGCGGATAAGATCCATGGATGGGTTCAAATAAAGCCACTGTATTTCCAACCGATGCAGAAGGTAACATTCCCAATGATCCTGCTAATACCGAAGCTTCATCACTTAATATATCACCAAATAAGTTTTCAGTCAACATCACATCAAACTGTGCTGGATTTAAAATGATTTGCATCGCTGCATTATCTACAAATAAATAATCCACCGTTACGTCCGCATATTGCGCACACATTTTTTGTACCACTTTGCGCCATAATCGAGATGTTTCTAAAACATTTGCTTTATCAACCAGGGTTAATTTTTTTCTTCTTTTTTGCGCATGCTGAAATGCAAGATGTGCAATGCGTTCAATTTCATTTACTGAGTAAGAACAATTATCTGTTGCCATTGTTCCGTCATCGCTGATTGATTTTGCACCAAAATATATACCACCAGTTAATTCACGATAAATTACAAAGTCAACATTTTCCAACAACTTTGGTTTTAACGGCGTTAAGTGTTGTAATGCATCATAAGTTTTTACAGGTCGGATATTGGCAAATAATTGTAACTCCTTTCTTAATTTTAATAAGCCTTGTTCCGGTCGCACTTTTGCATTGGGGTCATTGTCATATTTCGGATCACCAATGGCACCGAATAAAATAGCATCACTGGACAAACAAATTTTTATAGTTTCATCCGGTAACGGATTTCCAGTTTCATCAATAGCGATGGCCCCCATTAAACCATGTTCATAGGTGAACTCATGCTGATAATTTTTAGCAATAGTATTTAATACCTTAATAGATTGTTGGGTGACTTCAGGACCAATCCCATCTCCTAATATGACTGCTATTTTCTTTTTCATGTTAATACTATTTATATTTTTAGCCCATTGTTTTTTCAAATGCGGCTATCTCTTCTTTCATACTCAATAAATAATCGATATCGTCATAGCCATTTAACATACATGTTTTTTTATACGCATTAATGTCAAAGGTTTCACTAGCACCCGTATTATCAATGGTGATGGTTTGCTTTTCTAAATCCACCGTTAAGGTAGCTTCAGCGCCTTCTGTAAATATTTGTTGTAAAAAAGCATCAGTGACCGTTACTGGAAGCACGCCATTATTCAACGCATTGTTTTTAAAGATATCTGCAAAAAAACTAGACACCACCACCTTAAATCCATAATCCTGTATAGACCAAGCTGCGTGCTCACGTGAGGAACCGCAACCAAAGTTTTTAGCTGCTACCAATATATCGCCTTTGTATTGCTTTTGATTTAATACAAAATCAGCCTTTGGTTTTGTTTCATCATCATTTTCATAACGCCAATCCCTAAATAAATTTTTTCCAAAGCCCAGTTTCGTAGTGGCCTTTAAAAAACGTGCAGGTATAATTTGATCCGTATCCACATTTTCAATGCGTAAAGGGATAAACCTACTTGTTATTTTTTGTAATGATTGCATGTATATTTTTAATTTAACATTGTTCTGATATCCGTAATCTTTCCTGTTAATAAAGCCGCTGCCGCTGTGAGTGGGCTCACTAACATCGTTCTCGCGCCTGCACCTTGACGCCCTTCAAAATTTCGATTGCTGGTACTGATACAATATTCGCCCGCCGGAATTTTATCTTCATTCATACCCAAGCATGCACTACATCCCGCTTGTCTTATTTCCACACCTGCTGCTGTAAATATTTTATCCAAACCTTCCGCAATAATTTGTTTGGCTACCGCTTGTGATCCCGGTACGATTAATGTTTTAACGTTTGGGTCCTTTTGTTTGCCCTTGATAATACTTGCCACTAATCTAAAATCTTCAATACGTGAATTGGTACAAGATCCTATAAATACATTTTGTACCGGCATGCCTAATAAGCTTTGTCCTGGTGTTAATCCCATATATTTTAATGCCTTCTCAAAATTTTGTTTCTCCGTTGCATCTGTAATACTTTCAAGTGTAGGAAGTTTTCCTGTTACCGATAAACCCATGCCCGGATTGGTTCCATAAGTAACCATCGGTTGAATATCGGCTGCATTAATATTTATTTCAACATCAAACTTTGCATCTGCATCCGTAAATAATTGTTTCCACTCGGCTAATTTTATTTCCCAGTCTGCATCCTTTGGCGCGAAAGGGCGGCCCTTGATATACGCATAGGTAGTTTCATCAGGTGCAATAATGCCACCACGTGCGCCCATCTCAATACTCATATTGCAAATGGTCATTCGCGCTTCCATACTTAATGCACGAATAGCTGATCCGGCATATTCCACAAAGTAGCCTGTGGCACCACTCGCAGAAATTTGTGCAATGATAAATAAGATGATATCTTTTGATACCACGCCATTTTGTATGGCTCCGTCAATATTAATGCGCATTACCTTGGGCTTGGATTGCATCACACATTGGGATGCAAATACCATCTCTACCTCACTGGTGCCAATACCAAATGCTATAGATCCAAATGCACCATGTGTGGAGGTGTGACTATCGCCACATACAATGGTCATGCCTGGTTGTGTAATTCCTAATTCTGGTCCAATCACGTGCACAATACCTTGGTGCTCGTGTCCTAATCCATATAATTCAACCCCATGTTTTTTACAATTGTCAATTAAAGTATCTACTTGAAATTTTGATAATTGGTCAGCGATGGGTAAATGCTGATTCATCGTTGGTACATTATGATCGGCAGTAGCTACAATTTGTTTTGGACGAAATAATTGTGCACCTCTTTTTTCAATACCACTAAATGCTTGTGGACTGGTTACTTCATGTATTAAATGTTTGTCGATATACAATACCGATGGACCATCTTCAATGATCTTTACCACATGCTTGTCCCAGATTTTATCAAATATTGTTTTGCCCATGATCTCAACTATTTTTTGTCACTTTTATTTTGAATACGCCGTTGCTATTTCAATTAAGTCATCATGTGATACTTCTTTTTTTCTATCCGCTAATTGTAAAAAGATAGGATATAAAACATCAATATCATTTCTTTCATAAGCATAACCCAATTTATTTAAACGATGCGCTAATGCACTGCGACCACTGCGTGCAGTTAAAACTATTTTACTTGCTTCCGCACCTACTAATTCTGGATTAATGATTTCATAAGTTTGCGCTTCCTTTAAAAATCCATCCTGATGTATACCTGAGGAATGTGAAAAAGCATTCGCGCCTACAATCGCTTTATTAGGTTGCACGCCCATACGCATGATCTCTGAAACCTCATGACTGATGGGATTTAATAATCTTGTGTTGATATTTGTTCGGTAGCCTAAATCACTATGTTGATTCAATACCATCACCACTTCCTCTAGTGCAGTATTACCTGCACGCTCCCCTAATCCATTGATGGTACACTCAATTTGTCGCGCACCGCCCATTACCCCAGCAATTGAATTTGCAGTGGCTAATCCCAGATCATTGTGACAATGACAGGATAAAATTGCTTTGTCAATATTGTGAACATGGTTGACCAAGTATTCCATTTTCGCTTGGTATTGGTAAGGCAAACAATAACCTGTTGTATCTGGAATATTTAAAGTAGTGGCGCCTGCTTTTATCACTGCTTCAATTACACGGGCTAAATATTCGTTATCGGTGCGACCAGCATCCTCTGCAAAAAATTCAACATCGTCCGTAAAGTTGCGCGCTAATTTTACTGCACTTATGGCGCGTTCAATAATTTCTTCGTGCGTTGCATTGAATTTATATTTGATATGCAAATCAGATGTTCCGATACCTGTGTGAATTCTAAAACGCTTCGCAGGTTTTAATGCTGCAGCTGCCACTTCAATATCATTTTGTACGGCTCTTGACAAACCACACACAATTGTATTTTTTAAGGTTTTAGCAATTTGATTCACGGATTCATAATCACCTGGACTTGAAACTGGAAATCCGGCTTCTAAAATATCAACGCCCAACTCCTCTAATCTTACCGCAAGCGCTAACTTCTCCTTGGTGTTTAATTTACAGCCTGGAACCTGCTCCCCATCACGCAAAGTGGTATCAAAAATGAAAACTTGTTGCCCCATCGTTAATTCGTTTAAATATGTATAATTCTGGTCTCTTTTCTCGGTTTTTGTAGGGCTCAAATTGCAAGCATCTTATTGATTATGAACCTCTTACAGATAAAAAACGGGCTTTTGGCCCGGTGATTACTCAAATTTAACCACTATTCACAAGTAATCCACATCATTTTTATGACTAAATTACAATGTGTAATCAGGGTCAATTTTAGATAAACTACTGATTATCAAATAATTGAATATAAATTAGCTACGATGCCCAACCTTAGTACTGAGGTTCTATTTATTTTGGTTAAGTCCCTGGAAAGGGCTGAAAAACGCAACTTCAAGTTATATGTGAAGCGGAACTCTGCATCGGCTGATTTAAAGATTATCCAACTATTTGACGCGCTGGACAAAATGAAGGAGTATGACGAGGAGGAATTACTTCGTAAAAATGAGTCCATTCAAAAACAACAGCTGTCCAATTTAAAGGCGCATTTGTACGATCAAATTTTATCCAGTTTAAGAATTGTAAAGCAAAATGAAAACATTGATTTACAAATTCATGAACAACTGGACCATGCAAAAATTTTATATAACAAGGGTTTATATATTCAAAGCTTGCGCTTACTAGAAAAAATAAAAACTTTAACCAAACAAAATAATCAGGTTACTTATTTATTACAAGTATTGTTTTTAGAAAAAAAGATTGAGGGCTTGCATATTACCAGAAGCATGCAAGATCGCGCGCAACAATTAAGTGTTGAAATTGATGAAGTAAATCATCGCTTAGAATTAATTGCAAAATCATCTAACCTTTCCTTACAATTATATGGATGGTATATTCAACATGGACATGCGCGCAATGAGGATGATAGAGTTGAACTTGACAAACTCATGCATGATCCTATCATGGAATTGGTAAAATCATCGAATGGATTTTATGAAAATTTATATCGATACCAATGTTACTGTTGGTATGGCTTTATAACGCAGGATTTTTTATTACACTATAGGTATTCTCAAAAATGGGTAGATTTGTTTGACTCCAATGAGAATATGAAACAAATTGAAACTGCACAGTATATTAAAGGACTACACAATTTAATTACTTCGCATTTTGATTTAAAAAGCTTTCAAAAATTAAAAGAAACGATTACTGTTTTAGAAAGTTATAGTGATACCCCCATTGTTTTAAATAATAAAAACAACTTGATTCAAAGTTTTATTTATTTATACATTGCAAAAATAAATCAACACTTTTTAGAAGGCAGTTTTAGTGAAGGTTTAGCCATGATACCCGCCATGGAAGCCAAGTTGAAAGAAATTGAATTATACCTTGATAGCCACCGTATATTGGTCTTTTACTATAAAATTGCTTGCTTATATTTTGGTGCTGGTAAACCGGCGAAAGCCATTGACTATTTAAATCGAATTATCAATTGGAAATTAAATCTGCGTGATGATATTCAATGTTACGCACGTTTATTACACTTAATTGCGCACTATGAATTAGGGAATACCGAAGTGGTCAATTATTTATCGAAATCGGTTTATCGTTTTATGTATAAAATGAAAAACTTAAGCACGGTGGAGGAAGTACTTTTTAATTTTTTACGAAAGTCCATTCAAAAAGGCGGGGAAGAAAATAGCTTGTTGAATAATAAAGAAATAATTAAAAAATCATTTATTCATTTACTCGAAACACTGCAACCGCTTACGGGTAATAAATTGGAAAGTCGTGCCTTTATGTATTTGGATATTATTTCCTGGTTGGAAAGTAAAATTCAGGACAAACAAGTACAAACAATTATAAAGGAAAAGTTTTCAGCTTAACTATTTTAATGTGCGGCTTAATTTGAATGGGCGTTTTAGTTATAGGTTCACGAACTACAAAATACTTATTCTGTTACCTGTCTAGTCAATAAATTAAATCGACTTCCTGAGGACATCATTTTAAAAGGTTTTAATACAAGGCCCCATTTCTTTTTTTGTTCCCCCCAATCCTTTGGATCATATAACATGACATATGATTTTCCCCAAACTGTAAATTGACCAGCTTCCACGATGATTGCAGTAGATTCATCTAATCCAATACCCAAAGTGCCAGGATAATGTTCAATAACAGGTATCAAATCAAATTGTCGATTACGCGCTAGCACATGTTGATCCAGTGCGGTATTGGTCATAAATGAAAAGGCAGGATTAAATGTATACTTTTTACTTAAATCATTCCGTGCATCTCCGCCAAGCATTAAGGATCCCATAATCGTAGCACCAGCAGAGGTTCCCATGATGACACCTCCCCTATCTAATAAAGCAATAATTTCATCATACAATTTAGTTCCTGCATATGCATCAGCTATTAATTGTTGGTCGCCTCCTCCAAAATACAAACCCTTTGCATTGCGCATCAAGGCAATATTTTTAGGATCATCTGCCTCTATTTTATTGCGCGTATGAATTGTACTTAAATTATTAAAACCTTGCGATGTGAATTTTATTAAATGTTCCCCTTTTTGAATATAGGTTTCATCTGTTGTGGCAGTAGGAATATAAACTACGGATTGGTCTTTGCCACCGCAATAATTTGCAAAAAATGAAAATAAAGAATCCGGAATAGCACCTCCACCAATAATAATAAGTTTTCCTTTTTTATTATAAAATGGATTTTCTTGCGCAATGACAGTGGTAAATATTGCACCGCATATAATCATTGATAATAAAAACAATGCACTTTTCTGTATCATAGTCATTTAGCTACGCTTATTGGCTTTCTAATTGTAAGATTGCACTCCCAATATATTAAACATACATTGCTTCAATCTCTTTTTCAAAATGCGATAAGATTACTTTGCGCTTGATACTCATTTTGGGTGTCATCTCATCATAGGCTATACCCCATTCTCTTGGAATCAATGTGAATTTTTTAACCTGTTCTACTTGATTAAACAATTGATTATACTCGCTTACGGCATCCTCGAAAAGTGCCAACACCATTGAATTTTTGATGATTTCCTCATTGCTTGTAAACTGGATACCATGTTGTTTTGACCATTCTTTTAATTTTGCAAAAGAAGGCACAATTAAGGCACTTACAAAACGCATATTATCGCCCACCAACATGATTTGCTCCACGAATGGACTTTCCTTCATCTTGTTTTCAACAGGTTGGGGTGCAACATATTTACCACCACTGGTTTTAAATAATTCTTTTTTACGATCCGTGATTTTTAAATACCCGCCAGCCTCTTCTACGCCGATATCGCCTGTATGCAACCAACCATCAATAATGGTTTCAGCAGTTAAATCGGGACGCTTGTAATAGCCAAGCATTACACTTGGTCCTGCCACACAAATTTCTCCATCCGCTTCTAACTTGTAGTCAACGCCTTCAATTACTTTTCCTACGGTTCCAAATTTAGTTCCACCGGGCTTTCTCAAATTTAAACTAATGATAGGGCTGTTTTCCGTTGGACCATATCCTTCATATACAGGGATTTGTGCAGCATTAAAAATGCGCAACAATTTTACTTGACATGCGGCACCACCTGTTACAATAAACTTTACATTACTTCCAACGGCTTCGCGCCATTTTACAAATATTAATTTATTAGCAAGTTTTAATTGCGTGCGATACCACCAACTACCTGGTAGGATATTATCATATTTTTCACCCAAGGCTACTGCCCAAAAAAATAATTTTCGTTTTACGCCTGTTAACTCCTCTCCCTTCATCATTATTTTTTCAAACATTTTTTCTAGTAACCTAGGCACTGTTGAAAAACAATCCGGAGATACTTCTTTTAAATTTTCTCCAATGGTTTCCAAGCTTTCAGCGTAATAAATACTCATGCCGCTATACATATAGATATAGGAAGCTACTTTTTCAAAAATATGATTCAATGGTAAAAAGCTCAATACTTTTTGATCTGGTGCATCCTGAAAAGGAAAAGATTTTTTTCCCATCATCAAATTGAAGTAAACATTTTTATGCGTAAGCATTACACCCTTAGGTGTACCCGTTGTACCTGACGTATAAATAAAGGTAGCTACCTGATCCACAGGTATCGTTTTCTTAATCACCTTTACTTGTTCGATAATATCTGCATCCTTATTAAATAAACTGGTCCAATGTTTGGCACCCGCTATTTTATCAAAAGTGTATACCTCTTTTAAACAAGGTACATTATCCTTAATGGACATCACTTTATCATATAGTTCTTGATTACTCGCAAACATATATTGCACGGATGCGTCATTTAAAATAAAAGTAAGTTCCAATGGATTGGTCGTTGGATAAACAGGCACCCAGATAACGCCAATTTGTTGGGTAGCCATATCTGCAATTAACCATTCAGGGCGATTGCTACTGATGATGGCAATTTTATCACTTCCTTCGGGTGTGAAATTATTGGCTGACAATCCAAGGCTTAACAAACCAGCGCTAAGCTCATTGGCAGTTTGTGCCACTTCCTGTGTTGAATATGTTCGCCAAATTCCATTTTCTTTTCCAGCCAACATCGCTTCTTGCGGAAAATTGGTCAATTGATGATCAATACAATCAAAGAGTCTTTTGATTTCCATATAGCAGGCAATTATTTATATTA
>CAXNDZ010000016.1:0-20005 GCA_964201225.1 Chitinophagales bacterium
TCTTTTCTGCCGATGCGTTTTCACCCCCGCGCCTACTAGGCCAATGGTTCACTAATATATGCACCCATGTTTTATTAAGTTCCCCATGCACATATAATATATCCCTTGTGGCATATGTGTTAAAATGGGTTGCATCGGTTAAACTATAACTACGGTATTGGTAGGGTTTGAAATGAGTGGGCTGATACATTAATGCTACATCAATGCCTCTGCTATCTTTTGAATCAAAATGGATAAATTGATAATTATATTTTTTGATCACAGGATCTTCGGCTAGTTTTTTTAAAACTATTTTATTTTCAATTTCTGCGATACCTAATAATGCAATCCCATTGGCATTATTTATTTTTCCAATACCAGCAATTACAAAAGCCAAGTGCGCCGACTTGTTATTATAGCGCATGCTATTATATCCTTTCGCGCTATTGGGTAAAAATTCTTCATCTGCAACATTTATTTGATTGGTCGTGTCATAATAATTTTCAAAATTATAAAAGCTAACAATAATGCTATGCGAATTGCTTGTGCTTTGCGCTTTTGTTAAAATGGGTAAGATGATCAATGTTAAAATGGTAAAACACATTAACCAAAACATACGAATACTGGATTTTATTTTTTTCATGATTTTATTTTTCTTTTCAATCAGGCAATCAAGGATTATTTATTTGTATTTGATTGCGTATTTACCGCAAATATTTGCTTTGTTGATTTATTCATATTGTGATTTCAATAAAAGTTCCATCAATGAGCCATCGATTTTGTCGCATCTTATATTTTATCATATTGCTTTGTCTGCATCAGCCAATCTTGGCACAGGAGGAGGAGGCCAAAGAAAATATAGGTTTGCAAAACAGGGAGACGCTGATAGAATTTAGCGCCAATTGGGTACCTTCTTTACTGTCGGCATCTTCCTTGCCTATCTATAATTTATCGCAGTTTAATGGATTTGTTTTTAGTTGGGTACCGCGAGGGCAGTCGTCCAATAGGGGTCGTTCTATTGATGGGATTAATTGGCAAAGTACAATTGGCGCCTGGGATTCATTTAATAGTTATGCAGCCTTGTACAAGGCATTTCACTCCATTGATATGGTTTCAAATTTTGAATACTCAAAATTGGGTTTTGGCAATCCTGGTTCGGTCAATTATTTGACAGGGAACACCCGCTTTTTAAAAAAGACAGTTACTGTTGCCACTCGATTTTCAAATAGCTCTTTTGTATACGAAGGACAATTGCAAATGAACAGCGGACCCCTTAAAAAACAGCGATGGTCCTATCAGTTCAATGCAGTTTTTCAGCATGCGCCGTTGGGTTTAATTCCAAATGGCTTTAAAAAATTGACTGGCATTGCCTTTAGTATTGATAAGCAATTAAAATTGGCGCAATCTATTGGAATGACTATTTGGTGGGATCATGTTGCCCAAGGAAAAATGGCGCCATCCGTACAAGAGGCCTTTGATTTGTCATTGCAGCGTAATTATAATCCAAGTTGGGGTTGGTATAAGGGCAAGCCCTTATACCCAAATCAAAAAAGTGGCGATGTCCCGGTGACTTATTTCAGGTATGAAAAAAAATGGCGTGAAAAAGCAATACTACATATGCAAATGGGTTTTGCGGTAGGGGTGCAAAAAAAATACCAAATGGATTGGACCAAAACTTTGGATCCGCGACCAGACTATTATAAATATTTGCCGAGTTATAGTAAGGATAGTTCCTTAAGAAAAAAATTATTGAATTGGTTTGCATCTAATCCGCAAGCGCTACAAATTGATTTTGATCATTTGGAAAAAATTAACCAATCGAATGCCACACACCAATCCTTTTATATCATTAATACCAAAGTGGCTAAAGTACATTTATTGCGATTGTCTATGCGATTACAATACCAATTCCCTTTGGAATGGTCGGGTCAAATTGGTTTGCACGCCGCTAAGGATGTCATCAGAAATTATAATGTCATTGAAAATCTTTTGGGCGGGAATTATTTTCTTAATTATAATGGATGGGTGGATGATAATGGATCGACGTCTAATTTTCAAAATGAAATTAGGCGGCCAGACCAAAAAATAAAAGCAGGTCAAACTTGGGGTGGTGATTATACTTTACAAAATACACAATTACAATTATGGGGGCAACTCCATAAACAAATGGCAAAATATGAATTTGGTTTTTCTTTAAAATTCGAAGACAATCGTTTTAATCGAACGGGCTATAATCAAAATGGATTATTCCCAAGGCAATCACTAGGAGCCTCTTCCTTATTATCATTTCCTTCCTATGGATTGAAGGCCCAATATTTATATAAGTTTTCCGGTCGGTTTTATGCAAAAACAATTTTGTTCCAACAAGCAAATGCGCCTAATGCAAGTGATATTTATTTAGACCCAGCAGTTCATCCAAATACCGCCAGTTTTATTTTGCCTGCATTGCATCGGGGGATCGATCTTGCTTTGTTTTATAGGGGTGTGTACACTAAAATGAATGCGGCCATTTTTTGGCAATCTATTGAAAACGCCAATGAAAAAAACTTATTTTACCATGATCATTTTTTTGCTTTTGTATATGGTATGTTAGGACAAATGAAAACCATACATAAGGGAGTTGAGTTGGGTATGGATACACAGTTTGGCGGGCCATTGCAAGTGTCTGCCGTAAGTAGCTTTGGTAGCTACCTTATTGCAAATAACCCATTGTATGAAATCAGACTGGCGAACGATTTATACAAAGTGGAATCAGGGGTACTCCAATTGCAAGGATTGCCTGCCAGCTCCAATCCACAATGGGTGCAAGCAATTTCAATACAATACCAGCCTGATTATTCAAGTAGGATTTCCATTACGGGTGTGTATTCAATGAAAAGGTCTATTGATTACAATTATTTTAGGCGTTCTATGTTATTGAAAAACCAAATCAATAATGAAGCGCATTGGAATTTGATTCAATCTGAAAATTATTTACCCAATCAGTGGGTGTTTAATGTATTTATGTCTAAACAATATTTGTTTAGCTTAAAAAACAGCAAACAGCAAATTAGATTTAGCGCGAGCATAAGAAATGTATTGAATACCTTAATTCCTCTTTTTTCATTTGAACAATCTAGGTTTGATTACACCGCATTTCGGCTTGAAAAATTTCCATTAAAATATATGTATGACCAAGGAACTACCTATGCTTTAGGGGCGCAATTACAAATTCAATAAATCTTTTATTAGTCACATTTTTATTCATCCAAAACATTTTTTATGAAAAATCAAAATCGCTACCATTCATTTTTTTATTTATTATTCTTTGTAGGCATGATGTTATTTTCAGCCTGCTTAAAAAAAACGGCGTACGCTGAAAAAGTAATAGGCATTTCATCAGATACTTTAATCACTATAAAAAATTTAAGAAAATTACATATCAACAATCGGGTGGAGCCAATTACAAAATCATGGGTGATTGAAGGGGTGGTCGTGGGCAATGATGAGCACGATAATATTTATAAGTCAATCATTATTCAAGACAGCACTGCTGGAATTGTTTTGTTGTTGGATGGAACTAGTTTATATCAAAATTATCCGGTAGGTGCTTTTTTACGCGTGCGGATTCAAAATTTATTTTTAACGGACTATCGTAAAATGCAACAATTGGTGGCAGGGGTGGATACTTCCAATGGAACATTAATCACTGGAGGCATACCCGTCCCCTTGTTTGAAAAACATATCACTACTTTGTATGATCATTATAAAATAATTCCAATAGAAGTTGCTTTTAAAAACTTAGGAGATTCATTACAGGGGCGATTAATTAAAATAATGAATGTTGAATTTTCGGCAACAGATACGGGGCAAACTTATGCGGATTATAAAAATAAAATAGGGGCCAGCAAGGCTTTGAAATTTTGTACGGGGGGCACTATTTATTTACGGTCTAGCGGCTATGCCGATTTTGCCGGTATTGCCACCCCCACTGGAAATGGATCCGTTATTGGGATATATTCGGTGTACAATAGTGAAAAGCAATTAATGATTCGTGACACAAGTGACATTTTGTTAAAAAATAAGCGTTGTACAGGGGCTGCTTGGCTGCAAAATTTACCTCAATAGGCTTGATGAAGGACAGTCTGTCAGCATTTGCTTTTTGGTATTTTCTTTGCTATTCAATAACTAAATATAATAATTATGCAAAAAGGTCAAATAAGGGTTCAGACGGAGAACATCTTCCCGATTATTAAGAAGTTTCTTTATAGCGATCACGAGATATTTTTAAGAGAATTAGTGAGTAATGCAGTAGATGCTTCTCAAAAACTGAAAACTTTGAGTGGCAAGGGGGAAGTGAAAGGAACCATTGGGGATTTGAGGGTAGATGTTGTTTTAGATGCCAAGGAAAAAACTTTATCCATTATTGATAATGGTATTGGGATGTCAAGCGCCGAAGTGGACAAGTATATTAATCAAGTGGCATTTAGTGGCGCGGAGGAGTTTGTGAATAAATACAAAGACACAAGCATCATTGGTCATTTTGGTTTGGGTTTTTATAGCTCATTTATGGTGAGTGATAAGGTAGATATTTATAGTAAAAGTCATACAGATTCACCTGGTGTGTTTTGGAGTTGTGATGGCAGTATTGATTATGAATTATATGAAGTGGATTATAGTGCAAGAGGTACAAAAATTGTTTTGCATATCAATGAGGAAAGTGCTGAATTTTTAGATCCTCATCGTGTGAAGTCAATTTTAGAAAGATTTTGTAAATTTTTGCCTGTAGCTATTTATTTCACGGATGCAAATGCCGAGAAGAAAGAAGCGACAAAGGAAGAAGGTAAAGCAGAAGAAGTAGAGATTGAAAAGTCAATCAATAATACCAATCCAATTTGGGTGCGTAAACCAGCGGATCTAACCAAAGAAGATTATGAGAAGTTTTATAAGGAGTTGTATCCATTTGGAGAAACCCCTTTATTTTGGATTCATTTAAATGTGGACTATCCATTTAATTTAACGGGCGTATTGTATTTCCCTAAAATCAAACAAAGTTTTGAAATTCAGAAGGATAAAATTCAACTATACTGTAACCAAGTGTTTGTAACAGATGAGGTAAAGGATATTGTTCCTGAATTTTTAATGTTATTACACGGGGTCATTGATAGTCCAGACATTCCATTAAATGTAAGTCGTAGTTATTTACAAGGGGATCCGAATGTGAAAAAAATTAACGCACACATTACCAAAAAAGTAGCGGATAAATTAGAAGAAATATTCAATAGCGAACGTAAGTCATTTGAAGAAAAGTGGGAAAGCTTAGGTTTGTTTGTGAAGTATGGTATGATTACGGACGATAAGTTTTTAGAAAAAGCGAATAAGTTTTTGATCATGGAAGATGCTGCAAGCGCAGGCACTTTTTACACTTTGGATGAATATAAAACGACTACTTCTGCAACACAAAAAAATAAGGAGGGTAAGCAAGTATTACTATACACCACCAATCCAGTGCAACAGGATGCTTTTATTCAAGCTGCAGTAGCAAAAGGATATAAAGTGGTTAAGTTGGAAACCATGGTTGACGCTGCCTTCATTAATAATGTGGAGATGAAATGGGAAGGCGTGCAGTTTGTTCGTGTAGATGCAGATGTGGTTGATAATTTAATTGACAAACAAGAAAACGTAGATTCTATATTGTCAAAAGAGGAAGTGGAGCAAGCCAAAAAATTATTTGAATTCCAAGTACCTGAAATCACATTAACAGTAGAAGTGAAAGGGTTAAGCCAGGATGCGGCACCGATTGTTGCAACACGCCCTGAGTTTATGCGTCGGATGAAAGATATGGCAGGTATGGGCGGCGGCGGAATGACTGCATTTTATGCACAGATGCCAGATGAAGTTCATTTAACAGTGAATGGTAATCACCCCATTTTTCAAACCTTATTAAAGGAGTCGGATGTAGATAAGCAACAAAAGCAAGCGCGTAATTTAGCCGACTTGGCATTGCTTTCACAAGGTTTGCTAAAAGGAGCCGAGTTAACCAACTTTATAAATAGAAGCGTTGATTTATTGAAGTAATATTTTTTTTCGCAAGTATTTTATTACTGCAATTTTAATATTAAGAAAATAGGGTAAAGCGAAGTAGTTTAAATATTACTTCGCTTTATTATTTATATAAGTGGGGTAGTTAAGCGGAGGCTTTAATATCGATGACCTGCATTTGCACGGTTTGAGTACCCTGCCATTCATTTAATTGTAATTGAAACACTAGGTCAAAGGGTTTTCCGGATTTAATGAGGTCGATATGTTGGGGCATATTATAGCCGATACCTTTGACTGTATTTTGTCCTTGAATGACATGAAAACTAATATGCGCCTCTTTTACTAATTTGGTATAGCCGGCATCACGAACACTCTTCGCTAAAAATATCGGTCGTACATTATCTGGTCCATAAGGTTCCATTTGACTGATAATTTGAAAAAAGTTCATATTGATGTGATCCAAGGGTAATATGGAATTGATAGCGATTTCAGGGGTCAGCTGTTCAATGGTGATTCTTTCAGCGACTGCATTTTCAAAAGCAATTTTGAATGGTTCAAGTTGATCAACGGCCATGGTCATACCTGCCGCAGCAAAGTGACCACCATAGCCGATTAAATGTGCACGACATGCATGAAGTGCTTCATATAAATTAAATCCCAATACACTGCGCGCGCTTCCGGTAATGACATCTCCACTTTGGGTTAGCACAATGGTAGGTTTGTAATGTTTTTCAATTAATCTACTTGCTACAATACCTACCACGCCTTTATGCCAATGTGCTTGAAAAACCACAGACGATTTTTTGGTTACATGCGCAGGGTCCATTTCAATTTGCAGCAATGCCTCTTCTGAAATACTAGTATCCGCTTCTCGTCTGTCTAAATTATCCTGTTGTAATAAGGAGGCAATGGCTAAAGCGCTTGAATAATCTTTTTCTATAAATAATTGTACTGCTTTTTTTGCGTCATCCATTCTGCCTGCCGCATTAATCCGCGGCGCTACTGCAAAAACTAAGTTGCTAATTTTTAAGGGTGTAATTTGTTTGGCCAATTCCATCAGCGCTAAAATGCCAAAGCAGGGGGATTGATTTACTTTTTGTAAACCATAAAAAGCCAATGTTCTATTTTCATCTGTAAGTGGAACAATATCCGCAGCAATCGCGGTGGCTACTAAATCCAAAAATTGCAAATAGGATTCAGGTGGCAAATTATAAGTGTCCGCAAGGGCCGATATTAATTTAAATACCACGCCGCATCCACAAAGTTCTTGGTAAGGATAATTGCAATCCACTTGTTTTGGATTAAGTATGGCAATTGCAGGGGGTAATATCGTATCAGGTAAGTGGTGATCGCAAATAATAAACGCAATACCTAAATCTTTTGCATAAGTAATGAGTTCAATTGATTTAATACCACAATCCACTGAAATGATTAAATCAATATTGTTTTCTTTCGCAAAGTCAATTCCTATTTTAGAAATACCATAGCCCTCTCTATATCTATGTGGAATATAATAATCAATATGGGGCGACAATGTTTTTAAAAACTGGTACAAAGTAGCAACCGAAGTGGTTCCGTCCACATCATAATCGCCAAATACTAGTATTTTTTGTTGCTTATTAACTGCTTCCTGAATACGATCTACTGCTTTGCGCATATCCTTCATTAACCAAGGGTCATGTAAGTGGTCAATGCTGGGTCTGAAATAATGTTTTGCTGCCTCAAAGGTATCAATGCCTCTTTGAACGAGTAGTTCACAGAGTATAGGGTGTATTTTTAGTGCGCTTTGTAAAGCTTGTACTTTTTGTACATCTGCCTGTAATATATTCCATCTTTTTTCCATTAAAATTTTCGGTCGGTTGTATAGCGGACCAATTCTTCAAGCGCATCTCTGCAACTTGATTTTGGAAATGAATGGAGTATTGTTAATGCTTTATCGCGGTATTCAATCATTTTTTCAGTAGCATATTCTATACCACCATTTGATACTACATTGTCAATGACAAATTTCACCTGCGCTTTATCGTTATTGTTGTTTTTAACAATAAATATGATCTTCTTTTTTAAAGCGGGAGTTACTTTTTGTAAAATATGAATTAAAGGGAGTGTTAATTTTTTTTCTTTGATATCGTTACCTGTTGGCTTACCCACTTTTGCTTCACCATAATCAAATAAATCGTCTTTGATTTGAAAAGCCATACCCACATTTTCTCCAAATGCACGCATTTGTTCAATTACTTCTGAATCATTTGAAACAGAGGATGCGCCTGCGGCGCAACTCGATGCGAGTAAGCTCGCTGTTTTCCCATTGATGATTTCGTAGTAAACAGATTCGTCAAAGTTTAAATTTCTTGTTTTCTCCATTTGCAATAATTCGCCTTCGCTCATATTTTTTACTGCATTGGATAAAATAGTTAATATGGTAAAGTCTTTATTCTCTAATGACAATAACAATCCCTTTGATAATAAATAATCACCTACTAAAACAGCAATTTTATTTTTCCATAAGGCATTGATGGAAAAAAAGCCCCTTCTTTCAAAAGCTTCATCTACCACATCATCATGTACCAAAGTAGCTGTATGTAATAATTCAACAAGAGAAGCTGCGCGGTAGGAGCTGTCATTTATTTCCCCATGTAATTTTGCAGATAACAATACAAACATCGGGCGCATTTGTTTTCCTTTGCGCTTGACAATGTATTGCATAATACGGTCCAGTAGGGATACCCTACTTTTTACCGCATCTTTAAAATGTTTTTCGAATAACTCGAGTTCGGCTCCAATCACCTTTTTTGCTAATTCCATACTGACCTGCAATTTAATTTGATTTTCACCATGAACACATAATTTTTTTAATTTCCTTGAGATCCTGCCTATCCTTATTCTGGATCAAGCATATTGAAGTGTAAGGCGCCAAAATTTTGTAGCGAAGATAATTTTAAATCAGCGGCACCCCAATGGGCTAATTTCATATGGTCAGCACTTGGCACCACCACACAGGTCATTCTTGCAGCCTTCGCCGCAATCATTCCATAGACTGAATCTTCAAAGCAAATGCAGGCCAATGGGGAAGTATGAAGGGCAGCGGCGCAGTCCAAATAAACTTGGGGATGCGGTTTGGCTAAAGGTAGTTGTTGCGCTGAGCAACTAGCTTGAATAATATGCCTAATTCCAAGTTTGTCTTTTACGAGTTCAATTAAAGCAACAGGGGAGGAAGTGGCTAATCCAATTTTAAATTCTTTTTGTAAAAAAAATTGAAAAATATGTTCAACACCTGGCATGACATTCGCATCCTTGTCAATCATGGTTAATGCTAAATCAATAATACGTTGCTCGGCACGATCGTATTCAGATGAAGGGATTTTGTGTTCATATAACCAATGTGCAACAAATTCCTTTGATCTTAGTCCAGTGGTTAATGCATATTGCTGTTCGGTCAATAAAATCCCATATTGCCTAAAAATTTCACTAGCCGCTTTATTCCATAAGGGCTCACTATTAATTAATAAACCATCAATGTCGAAAATTACTGCTGATTTTTTCATTGCTTAAAGATACAATTTGTTGGCTAAACACGGATATGCGAATAAAATATTAATTAGTATATTGCGTTAATATCAAAAATGGTTGAATCATGGGTTTATTGGACAGATTAAAACATATTCGCTTATTTCGCTCCTTTATATATGGGCTTGTAGGGATATTTACTTATCCAGGATTGGTATTATTCAATAAGTTAAAAATAGAGGGCACGGAGCATTTGGAAAATCTTCCCAATAAAAATGTTTTATTCGTAAGCAATCATCAAACTTATTTTGCGGATGTGATTGCTTTTGTTCATATTTTTTGTGCGGTGAAATGGCGTAAGTTTAACAAGCTCGGATTGCCTTATTATTTATTAAATCCATTCACCAATTTATTTTTTGTTGCTGCGGAGGAAACTATGAATAGTAATTGGTTGACCAAATTATTTAAGCTGGGCGGTGCATTAACGATTAAACGAACTTGGCGTGCCGAAGGACAAGATGTTTCGCGTAATCGAGATGAAGTGGACACTCAAAAAATTGATAAAGCTTTGTCTAATAGTTGGGTGATTACTTTTCCGCAAGGTACCACCAAGCCTTTTGCACCTGGACGAAAAGGAACTGCGCATATCATTAAAAATAATCAACCCATTGTGGTGCCTGTTGTGATCAATGGTTTTTGGCGTGCATTCAATAAAAAGGGATTGAAGTTTAAAAAAGTAGGAACACCCTTAAGTATTCGATTTAAAGAGCCGTTGGTGATTGACTATACACAATCCGTTGAACACATCTTAGAACAAATCATGGATGGCATTGAGCAAAGTAAGGAATACATGTTAAAAGGCAAGCATCACTTGGTTCAAGCGATTACTAAATAAATTTATTATAATAGCAATTTAGCCTAGTCCTTAACAAATAAGGCTTTTAATTCAGTTGCATCATCTGGTTTCATTTTGCCGCCTAATATTAAACGTAATTGACGACGACGTAAAGCGCCATCATAATATTTTTTTTGTTCGGCTGTCTCTGCAATGATTGCGGGAACTTCTTTGGGTTTTTTATTCTCATCTAAAGCAACAAAAGTAAAAAAAGCTTCATTACTCAACTCTTTTGACTGACTAATCATATTTTGATTCCATACTTTTAAATGAATCTCCATGGAAGTAGTGAAGGCCCTAGTTACGATGGCTTCAATGCAAATAACATTACCTAATTTAATAGGTGTTTTAAAACTTAAATTATCTACCGATGCAGTCATACATGCCGAATTGCAATGTTTGCCTGCGGATAAATAGGCGGCAATATCCATCCAGTACATCAGTTTTCCACCCATTAAATCACCAAAGGTGTTTGTATCATTGGGTAATACTAATTCATTCATAGTGGTGAAGGAATCAATTGCTTTGCGCGCTTCCATAGTGTTATGCTTTGTAAAGTAAAGATACAAACTTGTGTGACAATAGGATGATTTGAAAAAACAACATTTTGACTATTGAAGAGTAGCCCCTTTCATACTTGTATTTATAGCCCTTAAACAATACAGCTTTCTAGTTTTGCTAAATACGTCGGATCTACTTCTGCGCCAATGCCAGGAGCATCACTGATACTTAGATGCATGCCGGAAAATTGTACGCCGCCAATCACTGGATCAGCCAAATGACCTAACAAACAAGTATCCATATCGTAATATTTGATATTGTCATGCGCCATCGCAAAATGCATTTTTGCACTTAAGGCCAATCTGCTTTCGAGCATACCGCCCATCATGCATGGAATATTATGCTGTTTGGCTAGGTCATGAATTTTTATAGCTTCTTGAATGCCACCACTTTTTGAAAATTTAATATTAATGGAATCGCATGCTTTTTGTGCAATCAGCTTCCGTGCATCATGGTGTGTAAATACCGATTCGTCGGCCATTATTTTTATAGGGGAAGACTTGCATAATGCAGGTAAAAAATCGTCCTGGTACTTATGCATGGGTTGTTCGCAAAATTCAATAGTATATTTTGACAGATTTGTTAATACACCTAATGCGTCATCAGATGACCAGCCTTGATTCGCATCAATGCGTAAAATAATTTCATCTCCAATAGCAGTTCTTATTGCTTTAATTCTTTCCACATCCTCGATGGGATGTTTTCCTAGTTTCACTTTAATAATGCGCACGCCTTTTGCGACAAAATCAATGGCTTGTGCCGCCATTTTTTGAGGGCTGTCAATGCCAATGGTCAAATCGGATTCAATGGTTTTTTGGCTGCCGCCTAAAAAAGCATACAATGGTTGATTGGCTGCCTTTGCTGCAATGTCATACAAGGCCATATCAAATGCACTTTTTGCAGTATAGTTTCCAGCAATTATCAAGTCCAGTTCATTAAGTCGTTCCGTAATTGCTAATGGATTATTACCTTTCCAATAGCTGGCAAAATCCTTGGCTAATAGATAGCAGCTTTGCTGTGTTTCACCCACAATCATGGGAAAAGCCGAGCACTCGCCATAACCAATAATACCCTCGTCGGTCATTACTTTAATGAGTATATTTTGTGCGTAATGCATGGTCCCTGTAGCAATGGTAAAAGGGACCATTGGAATTTTGAATTGGTAAATATGGGTGGCTACAATTTTCAATTAACTATTTTTTAAGTTGCAGGTAAATTTACATTGTTTATTTAAACAATTTGACTGCTGCTTTGTTATTTTAGAAACATAGCAAATTTATATGGATAGTTTAAAAAATAAAAAAGTACTCATTGTGGGTGCAACAGGAGGTATTGGTGCCCATTTAGTTAAGTTAATTTATAATAGTGGTGCGCAAGTATGGATCGCAGGGCGTCAATTGGCTAAATTAAACTTAATAGCTGAAACTAATCAATTGCCGGTATCGCAAATATTGGAAGTGGATTTGTCAAATTCCGATTCAGTTCAAAACTTTGTAAAAAAAATCGAAAACGAGTCATTTGATATATATATTAATGCTGCGGGCATTGGAATTATTAAACCATTGAATCAATTGCAGGTATCAGATATGCAATTGTCCTACCAAGTAAATGTATTGAGCACTTTTGAAATAGTAAAGGCAATTTTGCCAAAAATGATAGAGGTGAAAAAAGGACTTATCATCAACATTCCTGGTATATTAGGTAAAATCCCCATGTCGGGTGCTGCCGCCTATTGCGCAAGTAAATATGCGTTGGTAGGAATGATGCAATCCATTAGAGAGGAGTTGAAACGAACTGAAATACGCATCACACAAGTTTATCTCGGCGGCGTAGATTCCCCATTCTGGGATAATATTGATTTAAGAGTACAAAGAGATAAAATGATACAAGCGGAGGAAGCTGCAAAATCCATTTGGTTTTTGTGTCAACAGCCTAGTTCTGGCGTGGTAAGTGAAATGGTTTTGCAACCCTTTAACCATCAAGCAATTTAGCTTGTTTATTCTTTTGAAGTATAAGTAGAACCACCGATATTTGCAGTACGAATGAACGTTAGCATGAACCTATCTTTAGATAATACCCAAAATGCATTTGCCTATAAGTCAAATGCAGATTTACGTAAAGCCAATTTTTTATTTACTGTAATTCAAAGCCCATTAATTGTATCTATTGCAACCAATGTGACTCCTTTTTTAATGAAGTCGGGGTTGCCCGTTAACGGCATTATTCGTAGTACCATTTTCAAACAATTTGTTGGTGGTGAAACATTAGAAGATTCGGCAAGGGTGACCAAGCAATTGGGATCTTATGGGGTGCAAGTTATTTTGGATTATGGGGTGGAAGCAAAAGACGGGGAAGAAAATTTTGATGCAGTCACCGAAAAAATTATTGAAGCAGTTGAATTCGCTGCAACTGAAAAAAATGTGCCGTTTGTTAGTGTAAAATTAACAGGTTTGGCCAGCATGAATTTATTGGAAACTTTGAACGAAGCTCCTCGATTACGAAGTGGTATTCATGATAGCGAAAGCCAAACTGCCGAGTGGGATAGGGTTAGAGAAAGGATGTATGCTATTTGTGATGTCGCCAATGAAAAAGGCATTGGTATTTTGATAGATGCTGAAGAAACTTGGATTCAGGATCCTATTGATCGTTTGGCCATTGAATTAATGGGCGTGTACAACAAAGAAAAAGTAGTGGTGTATAATACTTATCAATTATATCGTCACGATCGCTTACATTTTTTAAAAATTTCGCATCAGCTTGCAGTGGAAGGCAATTTTTTATTAGGAGTCAAATTAGTTCGTGGGGCGTATATGGAAAAAGAAAGAGAACGTGCTTTGGCAATGAATTATACTTCAACAATTCATCATGATAAAAATGCAACAGATATCGATTTTGATGCTGCTGCATTGTATTGTATTCAAAACAAAGAAAACATTTCCTTGATTTTAGCTTCGCATAATGAACAGAGCAATTTAAATATTGTCACCAAAATGCAGGAACTAGGCATGTCAAATAATGATAATAAAGTACACTTTTCACAATTGTTTGGAATGAGTGATCATATCAGTTTTAATATGGCATTAGAAAATTACAATGTCAGCAAATATCTCCCATTTGGACCCATTCAGGATGTAATTCCTTACTTGATGCGTCGTGCGCAGGAAAATTCAAGCGTAAATGGTCAAACTAGCCGTGAATTATTGTTAATCCGAAAGGAATTGGCTAGAAGAAAGGCAAAAAAATGATTTCTACATAATGGGTATTGGTTGTAAATTGCACTATGCAACAATACCTGAATTTATTACAACACATTATTGACGAAGGCACTCCTAAAACCGATCGAACAGGTACAGGAACCAAAAGTTGTTTTGGATATCAACTGCGATTTGATTTATCCAAAGGCTTCCCTTTGGTCACGACAAAAAAGTTACATCTTAAAAGTATCATCTACGAATTATTATGGTTTTTAAAAGGGGATACCAATATTAAATATTTAAAAGATAACGGGGTTCGTATATGGGACGAATGGGCGAATGAAAATGGGGACCTCGGTCCAGTGTATGGAAAACAATGGCGCAGTTGGGAAGGAGCGAATGGCGTTGTAGTTGATCAAATAAAAGATTTAATTCATCAAATTAAAACCACGCCCGATAGTAGACGTTTAATTGTGAGCGCATGGAATGTGGGTGATTTATCAAAGATGGCATTGATGCCTTGTCATAATCTGTTTCAGTTTTATGTTGCGGATGGAAAATTGAGTTGTCAATTATACCAGCGAAGTGCGGATGTGTTTTTAGGCGTACCTTTTAATATTGCTTCTTATGCTTTATTAACTATGATGGTTGCACAGGTGTGCGATTTACAATATGGTGATTTTGTGCATAGCTTTGGTGATGTTCATTTGTATAACAATCATGTAGCGCAAGCAGAATTGCAATTGTCCAGAACCACTTTCCCTTTACCCAACATGAAAATAAATCCAGCAGTAAAAGATATTTTCTCTTTTGAGTTTAGCGATTTTACCTTGGAAGATTACCAATCACATCCTTCTATTAAAGCGCCTGTAGCAGTATAAAATTTAGCATTATGAATATTACCTTAGTGGTCGCTGCGTCTGACAATAATGTGATTGGAAAAGATAATCAATTGATATGGCATTTGCCTAAGGATATGCGCTTTTTTAAAAATACCACTTGGGGCTTGCCCATAGTTATGGGGCGAAAAACTTTTGAATCTTTGGGAAGTAAGTTATTGCCTGGGCGATTGAATTTAATTTTATCGAATCAAAAAAATATTAAAACCAATGGGGCGACATTGGTTCATTCCTTGCAGGAGGCAATCCAAATTGCGGAACAACAGGACTATAAACAAATGATGGTTATTGGCGGCGGTCAAATTTATGAACTTGCTATGCCATTGGCGAAAACAATTATGCTAACAAGGGTGCATACTACTATTGAAGGAGATGCTTTTTTCCCAACTTTAAACAATGACTGGGAAAAGACGGGATCCACTTTTTACAATAGTGATGAAAAGCATGCATACGCTTTCGATATTGAATGTTGGCAAAGAAAATAAAATATGTATTCAAACGCCCAGCTCGCTTTAAAATTTATTAAATATTATTTAACTGCCTCCAACGGTAAAGGGCATGGCATACATTCCCCTTTTGTTTATGAGTTTGTTACTAAAATTTTAAACAAAAAAAATACGCCCGAAAATGTCGCAGCCATTGAGGCGCGCCGAAAGTCATTGGAAGCAAATACTAACGTGATTGAAGTAGTAGATCGAGGTGCAGGTTCAAGGCAATCTGAATTTAAAATAAGGTCAATCAGTGTCATTGCGAAATCGGCACTTAAGCAAAAAAAGATAAGCCAGTTGTTGTATAAGATGGGGGTTTATTTTAATCCCAGCAATATTTTAGAAATGGGTACTTCCTTTGGCATTACATCGAGTTATTTAGCAATGTCAATGCCTCATCAAACTTTAGTCACCATGGAAGGCGCGCCTGCAATTGCCCAAGAAGCGCTGGGGACCTTTGATTTATTGCAATTGAAAAATATACAAATCATGGAAGGCGATTTTGCCACAAGCTTACCTATTTATTTAAACGCAATATCGCAGCTAGGTATGGTGTATATTGATGGCAATCATCGTTATGCCCCTACGATGCAATATTTTGAACTTCTATTATGTAAAGTGAATGAACAGTCTATTTTAATTTTTGATGACATATATTGGAGTAGTGAAATGGAAAAAGCGTGGAATGAAATTAAAAATCATAAAGCAGTTACTTTAACCATTGATTTATTTTATGTAGGCATTGTTTTTTTTAGAAAAGAAAACAAAGAGAAACAACATTTTACAATTCGATATTAATTTAAAATACAAACAAACTTGTTACCTAAACCATTTTTAGATTCATTGGAGGGCTTGCCAGGGTTTGATAAAAACGCTTTTGAGCAAGTGCATGCCCAAGGGGAACAAATTACGTCGGTTAGATTAAATAAGTACAAGCAGTTTGATTTACATACACATCCTTTTTTAAACGCAACTACACCAGTGTCGTGGTGTGCTCAAGGGGTTTATTTAAGTGAGCGTCCGCTATTTGTGTTAGATCCCTTATGGCATGCGGGTGCTTACTATGTGCAGGAGGCAAGCAGTATGTTTATACAATATTTGTTGGATCAATTAAATATGAATACAACATCTATTGTGCTTGATTTATGTGCAGCACCCGGCGGAAAAAGTACTTTATTGGCAAACTGGTTTAAGGATGGCTTGGTGGTTACCAATGAAACCATCAAAGGCCGCAATGCCATCTTGGTGGAAAATATTACAAAATGGGGTGCGGATAATATGATTGTTACGCAGAATGACCCAGGGCATTTTAAAGCCTTGCCTGCTTTTTTTGATTTAGTATTGATTGATGCACCTTGTAGTGGCAGTGGCTTATTTCGAAAAGATATTTCTGCAATTTCAGAATGGAGTTTGGATAATGTGCAACATTGTAGTTTAAGACAACAACGCATCATTGAAGAGTCCTTAGATACTTTAAAAGAAGGAGGTTATTTGATTTATTCAACTTGTTCTTATTCAGCAGAAGAAGATGAAAAAATAATGGATCAAATTGCAAATTTACCAGGGATGGTGAATATTAAAATTCCAGTGCCAACATCATGGAATATTATTTCCTGTGAAAGTCCCGAACAGCAATGTCAAGGATTCAGATTTTATCCTGATAAAATAAAAGGGGAAGGTTTTTTTATTTCTGTTTTTAAAAAAGAAGGAGCAGTTCAAAACACTAGTACCTCAGATTCATTTAAATTTACCCCCTTGTCAAAGAATGAATTATCCGTCGCAAAATCATTTTTTGAATTACCTGCAACGCATCAATACTTATCACATCAAAATAGTATGATCGCCATTCCAAATTTATTTGAACCGGCTATTTTGTCCATTTTGAGTAATCTATATGTAAAAAAATTGGGCTTAGACTTGGGTGCTGTTAAAGGGAAGGACTTTATTCCTTCCCATGCGTTGGCAATGAGCTATTGGTCCAATTTGCCTTATCAAACTCTCGAAGTAGGGTCCGAAACCGCACTCAATTACTTAAGACGCGCAGAGGTACAATTAGATGGAAATGTGGGTTGGCATTTGATTAAGTACCAAAGTATTGCACTTGGGTGGGCCAAATTGTTGCCCAATAGAGCGAATAATTACTACCCAAATGAATGGAGGATATTGAATTACTAGTATATAATTAAATTGACTCATTTCTTATTTTTTGATACTTTTTATAATGTAATTTTGGCTATTGGCAATAGCTTTAGAAATTATAGTAACCTAATGAATTCAATTTTTATGAAATGTAAATTATTGGTATCCCTTATGTTTATGGGATTTGTTTTAATAAGTTGTGGACAGTCCAACTCGAATGGGGCGCAAGCAGTAACGTCAAGTTCAAATAATGGCGAAACCATTGCTGCGGCTTCTTTCAAACAAGCCATTGCTACGAAAGGGGTTCAAGTATTAGATGTTCGCACTGCGAATGAATTTAATGGCGGTCATATTTCCCAAGCATTGCAAGCGAACTGGATGGATAAAACTGAATTTGCAGATCGAACACAGCATTTAGATAAAAGCCAGCCTATTTATGTGTATTGTCAAGCGGGTGGTCGCAGTGCCTCAGCACAAGCTTTTCTTATTGAAAAAGGGTATAAAGTAGTCAATTTGGAAGGCGGCATGAGTAACTGGAAAATGAACGGATTTCCAGTGGATGGAGCTGGTGATGTTCCTCAAATGCGTTTGCTGGATTTGGAAAAAATTATTGCGTCGAATAAAATAGTGTTGGTGGATGTTGGCGCTGATTGGTGTCCGCCTTGCCGAAAAATGTTGCCGGTTTTAGAAGCATTAAAAAAACAACCAGCAAATCCCTTTTATTTTTTAGCCGTGGATGGCGGTAATGATATTGACGTTATGAAAGCTTTACATTCTGAAGGGCTTCCTACTTTTATCATTTTTAAAGATGGCAAAGAAACATGGAGGCACCAAGGTATTGTAACATTGGAAGATTTTAATAATGCGTTGAAATAAATCTACATGTACCCTTGGGTGTTCCTATTAGTGCGCCACTAAATGAAATATTAATTTTACCCTGGTTTTCGATAGCCCCTTAAAAAATCAATAATTGGCATCCGCTTTTTACCTTCCCATTGAATATCAGCAAGTTCAATATAGCCATCCTTACATGCAATTTTTGCAAAAGATTTTCCGTCCGTTATAAAACTGCCAGGGGCTTCGGTGGGGGTTGCGTCGATCGCTTGCGTTAAAAAAAGTTTTACAATTTTTCCATCAATCATGGTAATAGCGCCAGGGAAAGGGGCCAATCCTCTTATTAAATTATGTATAGCGGCACATGACTTGTCCCAATCTATTTCACAATCCTTGGTAAAAATCTTTGGTGCGTGCTTGAGTGCGTCATTGCCTATTACTTGTTCCTGTGCTACTGCTTTAATGCTGTTGTCAAATAATCCATGCAATGTTTTTACTAATAATTGAGCTCCCACTTCCATCATGGTGTCATGTATTTCGCCAGCAGTATGATTAGGCGCAATAGGGATGCGGTCCTGTAATAAAATGGCACCAGTATCAATTGCATGTTGTAATTGAAATGTAGTGACGCCTGTTTCTTTTTCACCATTGATGATTGCCCAATTGATAGGCGCAGCGCCACGGTATTGTGGCAATAATGAGCCATGTACATTTAAGGTTCCCATGGGAGGGAAGGACCAAATTTGCTCCGGTAACATTCTAAAAGCTACGACTACTTGCAGATCCGGTTTCCATTGTTTTAATGCTTCAAAAAACTCGGGAGATTTTAATTTTTCAGGTTGCAAAATAGGTAAGTCATGGGCTAGGGCAAATTGTTTAACCGCGCTTTGTTGCAGCTGCATGCCCCTACCAGCTGGCTTATCCGGCGCAGTAACTACGCCCACCACATTCATTTTGGCTTGCAGTAATGCATTTAAAGATGCCACTGCAAATGCCGGGGTTCCCATAAAAACAATCCTTGGTTTATTGTCCATGGGGCAAAGTTAGTTTATCTGTCATAATTATGTACTTTTGCGCTTTGCACCTTAGGTGCTTTATTAAAAATAAAACAATATGCAACAAGTAAAAAATGGGGATACCATTCAAGTGCATTATCACGGTACATTGACTAGTGGTGAAATATTTGATTCCTCAACAGGTAGAGCTCCTTTAGAATTTGAAGTAGGAACAGGTATGGTGATTCCAGGATTTGACAGCTGCGTGCTTGGAATGACTGTTGTCGAGAAAAAAACAATACAAATCCCATTTGCGGAGGCCTATGGTCCAAAGCAACCTGAAATGATTGTTGAATTCCCTAAAACACAGTTTCCTGCCGATTTAAATCCAACCATCGGAATGGCGTTGACGATGAATAATGGTCAAGGGCAACAATTTCAAGTAACTGTGGTGGAGGTTAAAGAAGAAGTCGTAGTATTAGATGCGAATCAT
>CAXNDZ010000017.1:0-18977 GCA_964201225.1 Chitinophagales bacterium
AATGCAACATTATTCGGAAGGCTATTCATTTTTTGCCAATTCCATTTTGCAAGATCTAAATTTTTTGCAATTTTATCATGGTATAAAACATCGCCTGTATGCACTAAAAATTGTGGTTGTAATTTTTGCATTTCCTTAAAAATCTTAAATCCCCCATTCATTGGAGCATCCTGGGCTGTATATTCATGGCAAGTGGTGACCATAAAATTAACAGGTGCAGCTATATCATTTTTGGGTGCAGTACTAAAGCTACCCTCCATTATTTTAATACCTTGACTATTTGTTTTTCCCAACACATTTATTTCATACTTGGTATTTGCTTCAAGATGGTTCAAATTTAATTGTGTAGCAAAATCAGTTTCAGTAGCAACTTGTATCCATTTAGTAGTTTGCCATTCCGTTGTTCCTATGGCGCGATACTTTACACTAATTTGACCTGCAATCCCGGGCACGGCACCATCCAATGTTTGCATAGTATGCCCATCAGGCATGACTACCTTAACATTTTTATCAGGTCTGCCCATTTTATATTTTTTGTCAAAATAAGAGGTATCATGCCATTCATTGACTAAATCATCCCAATATAGCATTGTAGGATGAATGCCAGTATCCTTTACACGTGATTCATTTACAGTAAGTCGCGCCCACACTATAGCTGATGTAGCAGTTATCTCGCCAATTTTTATACCGGTTGTAAAAAAAGGGGTGTCTAAAACTGATAAATTTTTCATTGCAGGAAATGCTGCAATCATCCCCACCGAACTTTGTATGATAAATTTTCTTCTTTTCATATGGCGATAAAATGTGTGGCTATACAATTAAGCTTTCTATTAATTTAATTTCTAGTAGCTCCGATTCTTAATCTATTTTGTTTTTGTAAATTTTTTATAATTTATAAATAATACAATTAAGATAATGGCTAAACCAAAAAACTCCCTTGATTTCTCAATCCAAGGTTGCTCGGCTTTCATTGTTGCTGCGATATTTGCAGCATCATGAAAACGCATCCAATCAATCACCCCATTTTGATCTAACAATTTATATACTGCATAAAGACTGTAAAATATAAATCCTCCGGTGTATACATTTTTATAAAATTTTTCACGCGTAGCTAAGAAACAAAGTACTGCTGGGAAAAGATAAATAGGTATCCATAAATAAGGATCTGGGTCATTATATTGTACTACAGCAAATAATATAAAAATGAAAACAAACAATTGGTTAAAGCGTTTCATATAAAATATATTTTATGTAATAATTTTTTTTAATGTAATACCCAAGTTAATAAACCGTAATAGTCAATAAAGATAAGTAATACAACCATTTCATACAGTACCTATTTTACTTAAGCAATTTAACACAATTTAGATGATTATAGATTGATTGAAGCCTTAAATGTGATGGAATACATTTGAAAAATCTTGTATATTAATTCCATTAAAACAATTATATTTGATATTGAAGTTTAAACTTATAAAATACATGAAAAAAGCAAAATTGCTGTTGGCCATTTTTGGACTATCCATGCTAACATTTCATTGTATTGCTCAAAATAGTATTACGAATAACCCTATAAAAATTGGTGAGCTATTGGTGGCGCGCTCCGATTTTAGTTCACAAATGAAATGGGCCGATTCAAGAAAAGCTTGCGAAAAATTAAAAGGAGGTTGGCGTCTTCCGAATAGAGCAGAATTAAATTTTTTATACCTGAATAAAGATAAAATTCCAGGCTTAAATGGGAAATACTATTGGAGCATTGAACAAAGTATTGAGAACCATGCTTGGCTGCAATTTTTTAATGACGGGACCCAAGATGATTATCTTAAGTACACAAAGTGCTGGGTAAGACCTGTGAAAATTAATGATTTATCTAAATAATATTATCGTACCTGTTTTGCTAATATTTTTTAATTCACTCGTTAAAGGATCTATATAGTTATACGCTAGTAAATAACTATAGCCATCCATCTCCTGCAATAGTCCACTTGGATCGCGTCCATCCCAACCTTTATTTTTATCATTGGTTTGAAACATTAACTTACCCCACCTATTAAATATCCTAAAATTAAAGTCAGCACCTATACCCAAACTATATTCCACTTTTAGTACATCATTCAATCCATCATTATTTGGGGTAAAGGCATTGGGCACATTCGCATACACTTCTGTGGATACAATAATTTCATATTCGTCCGTAACGGTGCAAGAACTAATCGTATCCGTTCTCGTTAAAGTATAATCCGTGGATTTATCACCATTAAATATTGGATTGGGCTGATTGGAATTATCTAAAAATATGGTAGGATTCCATTTGTATTGCACATAACCAGGATCTATTTTGGTCACTATATTAAATGGTTGTTTGGCAAGGAAAAAATATTTAAAAGTGGTGGGCTTAATTGCAGAGGCAACTTTTACTGCAGTTCCAATGACTTGATAATTATATTTAGGGCAATAGTCATTGGTTACATTCACTTTAATTTTATATTCTCCCTTCGCCATATATTTATGACTACCCGGACTCGCTTTTAAATAATTAAAGCCGTCCCCAAAATCCCAATTATAATGCACACTGTACTGATCCACCGCATTTGTATTTACAATAAGCGGAACACCAATACAAATATTAGGTACATGCGTAAATGTATATTTTGTAATATTTATTGGAGATACTCTTTTACCTGCAGTAGCTAATGAATTACACTTACCATCATTTACAGTTAGTTTATACCAGCCTGGGATATTATTATCGATACTATTGGTTGTTAAGGTACTTACTAATGTATCATTGCGATACCAACTATACGTGCTTATTGGACTATTATCATAGCCCCTACCTGCACCCGCTATATTAATCGCATCCCCATTACATATGATACTATCCCCTGGTAAAATTTCAGCAGTGGGGATGTCCATAACGGGTATTGAAAAATGATTATTGTAAGGATAAATACAGTTTTTACGATCTGTTACCTGCAATGATACTTGAGCAGTTCCAGCCAATAGCCCTTTTATATTAGCTCCACTAATACTTGCACTCGTGTTGGTTGAGGAATATGAATATTTAAAATCTGCAAGCCCCCCACTAGTGGTTGTATTTAAAATTAAACTATCCATTAAACATAAATAGGTTTTAGTGGTTTGTATGATTGGCGTTTCTGGAGGCGGAACAAGACTGATATCTTTTTTAGCACCGATAAAACAACTACCTCCGGAATAAGCCGTGAGTGTTATTGGGTAATTTAATTTTAAATTATTGGGTGCTGAAATATTTGCATAATAATGCTGGTATACTTTATTGGCACTAGGATTAATACTTGGATCATTTATTACAGAATCAGGTGAACCATCCCCCCAAGAAATAACCAATTTTCCTATACTTCCAAAATCAACCCAAGAGGAGTCAATAATTTTTACCGATTGATTACTACAAAGCGTATCGGCATTTACAATTTTAAATTGTGATTTAGGTATGGCGCCATTCACTCTAAAATCAGACGTATCTGTTGCAATACAACCTGTAGTTTTATGTGTTACCCTTAATGAAACTTTATAATCACCCCAATCATTATATTGAACAATAGGATTTTTATCTGTTTTCATTGCAGATGGAATGATAGGTAATTTTTTACCCGCTGGAGGCACCACATTAAAATCCCACAAATAATCAAATGATTTTGTATTATTGTCCGCTAAAAAACTAGTGTCCTTAAATTGTGCATACTTATCGTCCAAACATACTTCAGGCAATTCAAAGCCTACGGTTGGATTGGGATTGATATAAATTGATTTTATAAGTGTGTCGCTATTGCAACCTAACCTAGTTTGCACTGCTAATTTAATTTTATAGGCGCCCCAGACATTAAACTGCTCATTGAATGAGGATTTAGTTACTTCATTCCTGGTTTTAACATTAGCAAAGTCCCAGTGCCAATTGGTTACACTATCTAAATCGCCTTTGGATTGATCACTAAATAAAATATCTTTCTGTTCGCATCTGAGTGTTGAAAAATCAAAATTAGCAACGGGTAATTTATTAACTACAATAGTATCTTTTTCATTACTAGCATTTACACTTACCACACAGGAATTGGAATCCTTAATATTAACGACACTATAAATAGTTTTAACAGCAGGTGTTACAGTGAAAAAATTAGGTGATTGTCCAATATTAGTTATGATTGAATTTACAGTGCCATTACTATATTCAAGTGTCCAAGGCGCTTTCCCATCTAACGCATAATGAATTTCCCTGGCGGTTCCCAAACAAACGGTATCGATTGATTTTAAAAAATGTATGGTGGGCTTTGGATTTACTACTACGCGAACACTATCTGTTGAAATACCACAACCATTGATATTGGCAACAACCGTATACATCCCTGAATCCTTTAAAGTTGCATTCGTAATAGTTGGATTAAAAATAGTGGAACTGAAATTATTAGGTCCAGCCCATTTATAATTTACATTGAGTAATTCGGTAGCCGCTAATTTTATATCTGATCCAAAGCAAGCAGTAGAAGTAATCACAGGCGCTAATGTTACTTGTGCATAATTGGAAAAATAACCTAATCGAGAACCGCCACCACTAGAATTTAAAAAGCCTAAATGAAATAAGCCCGAACTATTGGTGATGGAAGTGGCACTATTTGTATTTATCAATGCATTTAATACAGCATTACTAGATATATTTATTCTAGCAAATTGCCATATACCGGCTGAACCAGGAACCACTGAGAACATGGAGGAGGTGATTAATGTTGCATCACCTTTGATGGAAAAATTTCCTATATCCGCTGTTTTACATAAAATATTTAAATATAGTGGCCCGGTAGATGGTCGAACAAAAGATACACTTTGAGAACCTGTACATTCTATACTTGGCAATGATGTAGCCGCAGCTTCAGTTCCAGTTCCTGTTAATTGGAAAACATACACATTTTTATCGGTGGTGATATAAGCTGAAAAATTGGATAATTGAAATTCAAAACTTTCACCCCGATTATATTTACGCGTCAAGGGATTGCCGTTAATAATAATTTCAGTATCATCTTCTGTAGGCCATATATAACAAAAATCAGATGCAAAAAAACCAGGTGCGGAAAGTTCACCACGAACTGCAATAAATTTTTTACCCGTATTATTAATTGGAACAATTTGATCTCCAATCAAATCCCATCCACCAATAACAATAGAATCATCATATACGGTTACACAAATAGGCTTATCTGAAATCACACTTGATCCTCCAATACTGTGTGGTGCTTGAGGAGTATATGCGTTCACTGCATAGGTTTGCCCCTTATTTAATCTAACCGTAATTTTAGTATTGCCTTTTACATCGGGGCGCGTTAAATTAATGTTGATGGTGGTATTATCCTCGGTGGCTACAATGGCAAAGCCATCATGGGCGGGGAACGTAACATAAGTTTGATTATAATATCTTGTTTGACCCGGTATTATAAAATCAAGCCCTTTTGAAACATTTCCTTTTAATGGAAAAATTTCAGGATTATTTGCTGAGGCTAATTCATAATAAGCAGATATGGAAGCAGTCGCAGTAATACGTATTCCATAATTCAATTCGGTATTGCTCGGTTTATTTTCAATGATTTCTTTATAGGCAGTAAATGGTAAACTATATGTTGAGTTCGCAACCAAATTAATAATAATGGGGGTAAAGCTTGCATTTGCGGGTTGATCAATAGTTATAATCGCGTCCTTAGCATAAGTGGTAAAACGAAGAAAGATGGGATTATCACTATGTTGTGAAGTAACCTCCGGTGCAGCAAACCAAAATTCCCGATCCGATTGCGCCTGAGTTGAAATAAATATAAAACTGCCAATGAATACTAGCATTAAACGCTTAAAAAAAGGCACTAATAATCCTGAAAGTTGCATTTGTAAATTTACTGAATTAAAATTAGCAGTTACCCATTATTATTTTTACTTTTAATCAATTTTAACTACATTTTTAATCCTATGAACACTAGTAATTCAAGCTTTGTACATCATGTACTATTTTATTTGAAAAACCCTAATTCGGCTGAAGATAAAGCACAATTGATTGAAGGTTTACAAGCCTTATCCAAAGTGCCTTGTATCGTTTTTTCAAATATTGCAGCTCCAGCAAACACCACACGTGATATTATTGAAAAAGATTATAGCATTTCATGGCTTTGTCTTTTTGAATCCCCAGAAAAAGAGGAAGAATATCAAGTACACCCGCTTCATGATGCCTTCAAAGAAAATTGTCATCACCTATGGCAAAAAGTGGTGATTTACGATGCATTAGGCTGCTAATATATTTGAAGGTGGCTAATAAATTACATGCAAAGTTGCCATGTATTTTAAAGAGTCGCTTACAGATATTTTTTTACTAATTGTTTATTAATCAACTAATGTATGAACCCTTCATTCCACGCTTTCAACGATATCATTACCAATCCAATTAAGTTTCGGTTCTTTTTATTTACAAAACTACCGGCCGCCTTTTTTGCTGGTCTACGAATTCACCATTTTGACGCCGACGCATGTGTGGTTCGTATTCGCTACTCTTGGTTTAGTATGAATCCTTTTAAATCCATCTACTTCGCGGTAGAAGCGATGGCAGCAGAAATGTGTAGTGGGATGTTGGCCTTTGGACAAGTATATCAACGAACACCTAAAGTGAGTATGCTGGTCGTGAAAATGGAGGTGACTTTCGTAAAAAAAGCAACTGGTGTCATTTTATTTACTTGTGAAGATGGGCAAATGATTCAAAATGCAATTAATGATGCGATTGCAACAGGAGAAGGCAAAACAATAGTTTGTAAATCCGTAGGTAAAAACAGCGCGAATGAAGTTGTAGCTGAATTTAATATTACCTGGAGTTTTAAAGCCAAATAGCTATAGTCTTTTATTACTATTCAATAGTATTGTCCAATAACAAACAGACCCGCTCCTTTGGAGCGGGTCTGTTAATTTTAAAACCTTTGCTAAACGTAATTATATATTGCCAGTTAGCAGGTATTAAAAAGTTTTACTGCCGTTGGGCTGATATGCATATCTAAAAGTATAATAGCGTTGTTTGGATAATTTATCACTTTCAGATGCTGTAGTTGGTAAGGTCACACCGCCTTTATAGTAATTAATTATTTCCACCTTGGCATATTTCCCAGATGCAGTTCTGATCACTAATACCCTACCTGCCAACGGTGTAATTAAACTTGTTAATTGGTCATATACATACCAACCTTTACCACTACCAAATGTAACTGCAAAAGAGCCAGGTGCATTATCAGTTTTAAAAACAGAATCATTTGAAATGGTTTTAACATCATTAAACAATCCAGTGTAAATAAATGCACCGCCTAAACCCTTACCACTAGTGCCGCCGTTGGTCAAAATTTTTGAACCTGCAAAGGCCAGATCCCATTGAGTACTTGCACTATCGGTATTAGGTACAATTGCATTTCGCTCTAAACTATAAAAAGTATACTTACCAGCACTGAAGGGCATACCTGTAATAGCATTAACACCTAAAACTGTATCCGCTGGCAGATTGCTTACTGTAATTGCGGTTACGGGTAGTACAATGGGTGTTTTATCTTTTGTACAAGCAAATAAGATGCTGCTTAAAATTAGTACTAATGAAAATGGTTTTAATTTTTGTCTCATAATTTATGTTTTTGGGGTAATTGATATTTAAAAGTTGTAAAAAAAGTTCGTCCAGGTAAATTGGGTAAGTTTAGGGCATCTATGTAATTCAACATATTATCACAACCAAATTGGAATCCAAGGCCGTTCATGTAATCCTTACCCATGGATAAGTGTAAGGCAATATATCTTTCAGCAAAACTATCACCATCGTCATATACTTCATTTCCATTGGTATTGTTTACCGCCCATTTGCTTCGATATAGTGCTCTGATATTTCCAAATAATCCGTTTTGATTACTATAATTAAATTTAAGCTGCGCTTTGTGTGTACTGTTATTGGGAAGCCCCACATACTCACTCACATTTAATTTGCGACTTAAGCCATTTGCATCTCTGGTATAAACGGTACCCTTTTTTATTTGGGCTATTTGATCTTTATCGCCTGTTTGTAAATATTGATAAGCAGTACTTATTGAAAATTCTTTTGAAATTTGATGTTTAGCTTCTATTTCAAAACCTGTTGTAAAAGCACGGCCAATATTTAGGTAACTATAAATTTGAGCACCTGTAATGTAGGCGCCTACTTGTTGTACTTCGATTAAGTTTCGAATGTCATTTCGAAATAATTGAAAACTAAAATTGTTTTTTGCATTGGGCTCAAATTCCCAAGTCAAATGTGTGCCAGTAGCATATTCAGGTTGCAGCGCTTTTAATTGATAGAAATTATTGTATAAGTTTCCTATTTGACCCAGCGAATTTAATTGCCCAATTACTTTTTGTGCTTGTGCTGTTCCAAATACGCTATACGAGCCTGCAGCAGCATTTGTAAAATTTAAATATAATTGCCTAAAGTCAGGTGCTTTAAATCCCTGACCAATGCTTAGCCTAATTCTATTTTGTTTATTTATTTTATACAACATGGAAGCCTTCGGACTCCATGCAGAAGCATAAGTTTGATTATGATCAAAACGAATTCCTCCAATCAATATTAATTTTGAATTCGGCATCCATTCCCACTGACTAAATGCATATTGGTTAGTATTCGTCTTTCTTATTTTTTCACTATCATATCGACTACTCTTCACACCTTCCATGACCGCACCTCCACCTACAATCGCCGTAAGTTTTTTGTTTACTACCCAGTCCGTTTGATTTTCAAGCCTATTAAATAAATGATCTAATAAATCCGTATAAGGCGCGCCAGAAATAGTTAATAAGTTTTGAGTTGCATTGTATCGCGTGATATAGGACCTGAAGCTTGTTTTTAAGGAATTTGAAAATCGATGATTTAATGAACTTGCTACATTATAATCCGTATTTTTTTCTTCCCCATTGGAATTTATCGTTAAACCCCCATTGGTTACCGATAGCTCATTTTTAATTTGTTCATTGGTATACCTCAGCCCTATTAGTATATTGGTATTTTGGGTTAAATTATACTTGAATTGTTGATTCGTTGCTACCCTTGTTATTGGTGTTGTTACTCTTGAAGCTGAACTTGGACGAATACTATAACCATCCGTAGCATAATAATTATAATACCCTTGATAAAAAATGGATTTAGATGCTAATGTATTATTGACGCCCGCATCAATGGTATTGTAAGTACCATACCTAATTGAGGATTGTAAGGGTATTTTAGTGGTCGCATCCGTGATGATATTAATAACACCTGCCATGGCTTCACTTCCATATAAACTGGAAGAAGGCCCTTTTACAATTTCAATTTTTTTAATATTTCCTAGTGCAATTCTGTTTAAATCCAACACACCAGCAGTCCTACCCACCAAGGGTTCGCCATTAATAAGAATAATCGTATAATCGGGATTCAGCCCTTGTAATTGTACCCCTGCGCCAAAACCACTCGTCATGCTTAATCCTGGTTGCTCTTTTAAAATATCAGTTAAACGTAAAGCGCCAATTTGTTGTATTGATTTTGCACTAATAATAGTAACAGGTACTGTTACATTACTCAATTTTCGCTCTGACCTTGTTGCAGTAACCACCACACTATCACCTTGTAATTGTATTGTATCTTTTACAAATTTAACTTGACTAAAAATACTAACCGGCGTAAATATTAAAAATAATAATAATCTTAATTCCATCAGACCGCAAAGTTCCGATATAGAAAAAGATTAGTTTCGAAATTGATTGGAAAAGTAAATACGGCTTCACTAAAAATGACAATGTTATGACATAACCAAGGAAAATAATTAAAATCATGAATTATATCATGTCTTAATTACTATTGCTTTTGTTAATAATTTTTTGAATTTCCCTGACCTCTGAAGGCAGAATAAAATATTCCAAAAATCTTTTATCATCTTCCTTTCTAATGCTAACAATCAATGGATTTGAGCCATTAGTAATAATTTGATATTTATCATTAATGCCATTAATAACATCACTTCTTACCTTTTTTTGCAAGCCTATATTTTTGTCTTTAATGCCTAATACATGATTGATCTGGTGAATTTCAATTTTTTCATTCGCTAATGAGGCTTGTAATAGCATGTCAATTAATGAAATTTCACTTCCCACAAAGGCTTGGCTTACCGACTTTGCTTTTAAATGCTTGAGCTGCGATAAAACTATTCTTTGCTGAATTTTTTGTTTAAAATAGCGTGTGATAAAAAAGATTATTATAATAAATAATAAAATAAATGCAACATACTTATCACTACCTGTGTTTCTTCTCCAAATGGGGAATTTTAATAATTCAAAATTGGATAAATTAAAGGGGACTGTTTCAAATTGTCTCCTGGATGCATAGTAAAAATAGATCTGCCCTTTATATTCAAAAACATTTCGAAATCCATAACGACGTATAAAAAATTGGTTATAATCGGATTTTATAGATTTATAAATTTTATTGTCTATAAAGTTGAAATAATATATCTCATCGTTAATGAGATGTAAAAAGCCATTTTTGACGGACAAAAAAGCAGTTGGATTTTTATCTTCCCCAAATATTTTTCTTACACTTGGATCTAACATCCCCAATTTAAACCACGCTTTTTGCTTCAGATCCAAATAGTAACTTTCCCACTGACTTTCAGATTCATTTTCAGGAATAAATTTTAATCCAGTATTAATAATAGATTGAAACGGAACAAAAAGTTTCTCCGCTTTTTTGGAGTACCAACGATAGCCATTTGAGAAAATTTCATCATTCATGGGAACAATATCCCATTGCTTATCCATTGCATTAAATTGTCGGATATGTCCATTCGTTTTCCAAAATCCATAGCCACCATAACTATATAATTGATCCTGATGTATAAAATTATAGCAGCCAATATTATAATTGATGTTAATGGTTCTATCTATTCTTCTAAATTCAAGTAAACTATCATTTTGACTAAATAGCTGGTAAACAAAGCCGGTTTGCTGAATATTGACATATATCAACTTATCGTCCATAATAATCTCCTGCCCATTCGGAGCATAAAGTGTTCCGAGAACTGGAATTATATGATTATCAGGGCTAAGATTAATATTGGCATTTAAGTCCTCTAATGATAAAATTTTTTGTAAAAAAGGGGTTTTTTTGACAAAATATACCGTATCTAATTCTAAATGTTGGGCATTAATTTGAGTAAAGCCTAGAATATTTAGAAAAATGATCAAAAATGTATTTTTAACACAACTCATTGAATATCAATATTAAAATAGGAAAATAACGTATATCAAATTTATAAATATTAACCAAAAATAAGAAATAACCTATAAAGAAACGCAATAAGTAACATAATATCTAAGTAAAATTATTGGGAAAGTTGATATTCGCATAGCTTTTGGGGGAAAGCTATGGATTTTGTAAAGGGAGCCGGGAAACCAGCTCCCTTTTTTAATTAAGTTACCCAATAGACTACCCCATTTTATCCAAACCTGCCTTGCAGGCTATACTTGGGCTTTAAGTGTAATTTTGTTGTCCATTACTTTTGTAACTATTTGATTTTCAGTAAAATAGTTTTTCTTAACAATTTGGTAATATTGGGAACTGTATAATCAAACCCCAATCAAGGAAATTTGTACAGCTTTTAAACAACTTATAAAACCTATTTTATGGATTTGAATTCAATTTTTAAAATTTTCCTACCAAAGGACCGTGTGTTTTTCCAATTATTTGAAGAGGTAGCTGAGCATGTTTATGAAATGGGCGTTAAGTTAAAAGAGATGGTTACGGAACCAGATGCTGATAAAAGAGCAAGTATATTAGCGCAAATTGAAAATTTAGAACATATCAATGACGACCTAACGCATAATATATTTACAGAACTAGGCCGCAACTTTATCACCCCATTTGATAGAGAGGATATACATTATCTAGCTACGTCATTAGACGATATTGCAGACTATATATATGCATCAGCTAAGAAAATTAATTTTTACAAGGTAAATCCAAATGACACTGGTATTCATAAATTAGCAGAATTGGTTTTACAAGGTACGATTGAAACCAAAAAGGTAGTATTAGGTTTACGTAATATGAAAAATATTAAGGAAATGACCGAGGCTATGATTAAAGTAAATAGTATTGAAAATCAAGCAGATGATGTTTTCGACATGAGTATCGAAAAATTGTTTGAACAAGAGAACGACTTTAAAGAAGTAATTAAGAAAAGAGAAATATATCAAGTACTTGAAATTGCTACTGATAAAATTGAAGACGTTTCAAATGTGATCGAATCCATCATTATCAAGTACGCTTAATTTAATTCAAGATGACCCTATTAATTGTAATTATTGCGTTGGCATTAATATTTGACTATATCAATGGCTTCCATGATGCAGCCAACTCCATTGCTACTGTCGTTTCAACAAAAGTATTGACCCCATTTCAAGCAGTATTATGGGCAGCTTTATTTAATGTTGTTGCCTTTTGGATTTTCAAAGATCATGCGGTTGCAAATTCAATTAGTAAAACAGTTTATAAGGACTTCATTACATTACCCGTAATATTTTCCGGGTTACTTGCAGCTATTTTTTGGAACCTACTTACTTGGTGGTATGGTATCCCTTCCTCCTCCTCACACACACTAATAGGAGGCTTTGCTGGCGCGGCTATTGCACACGCCCTCATGATAAAAGGGATTGATTATTCTTGGGCTAAAATTGTTGACGCTGATACTATTATAAAAACAATATTGTTCATATTTTTAGCGCCGATCATTGGAATTATTATTTCCATTTTTATTACCGTAGTGACTATTATGCGGAATGTATGGATACGCTTATGCATTATATCCGTAGTAACATTTGCAACTGTATTAATGTTTGATCATTTCGAGGCATCTAAAATGAACGAAAACGTTCAAAAATTTTATGGTATTGATAAGTATAAAAAAGAGGTATCAAATATTAACGAAGAACTTAAGACCAACAAAGCAGATACTATACTATTGGCCAACTTAGCAATAAATGAAGATAAGTTATCTAAGGCAACGGCTTTTTACGAACAAATAAAACCATCTGTTGATAATTTTGATCAGCTAGGTGCTGATTCAATTGCTGAAATTGCAAATACGAATGGATGGCTTGCAGGTGTTGCTGTTAGTAAATTAAAAGATGAAGTTAGAAATGCAAATGACTTTTTAGTATTGGAAGCCAAGGCACCAGAAAATAAAGACGCAAAAGCTGAATATGCAATTGCCAAAGATATTACCGAAGGTTATAAAGCCCCTTTAAAGTTATATCTGGAAGGAACAATAGATTTAGATTCTACACTTGTTTTAGTGAATAGCATTTATCCCATTCAAGCAAAAAATATAGATAAGGTTAAAGCTAAAATTACCAAATTCAATATTGAAAAAACTTTTTCAAGTGAAATTGATAAATCAGATAACACAATGATCGTTTACGGAATCATTGGATCCTCTATATTATTCATGTTGGTTTACATATATGTTGAAAAAATAAAAACACCAACAGCCCGTAGTGTTGCATACATGTTTAAGAAATTACAGTTATTTAGTTCCGCTGCATTTAGTATTGGTCATGGTGGTAATGATGCGCAAAAGGTAATGGGTATCATTGGCGCCGCATTGATTGCTAGTGGAAGCATTCAGGATTTTGGCCAACTACCCAATTGGGTGCCTATAGCTTGTTATTTAGCAATAGGATTGGGCACCATGAGTGGTGGATGGAAAATTATTAAAACGATGGGGTCTCGAATTACCAAAGTAACTCCTTTAGAAGGCGTTGCTGCTGAAACTGCAGGTGCTTTTACACTTTTCTTTACTGGACAAATGGGTATTCCTGTTTCAACTACACATACTATCACCGGATCCATCATCGGCGTAGGCGCTACTAAAAGATTAAGCGCTGTAAGATGGGGTGTCACTACAAACTTATTGTGGGCTTGGGTATTAACCATCCCTGTAAGCGGCGTATTGGCTGCCATTACTTATTTCATTGTCAGTTATATTATTAAATAACATTTTACCATAATATTTGGGTCCTACTCGCCAAATATTATGGTAATTGCCCTTCTCTAAATATATTATTAGTCCTAAATTTGTGCATGCGATGTAAGCTGCGCCTTTTTATTTCTTTGTTCCTTATTGTTCATTACAATTCCTACGCACAGGATTCGAGTTACAGTGATTTGTCGCCAGTGATTGTCACTGCAAATAAATTAAAGGAAAGGCGTTCTCAAGCACCCATTGCCATTTCCATATTATCGCCAAAGCTTATTGAGGAAACAAAAGCCCAAAGAATAGATGCGCTTTTAAATAAAGTGAGCGGTGTTTATATGCCCACGATTGGCGGGGAGCAACATATGATGTCCATACGACAACCCATCTCACTAAAAGGATTGTACTTATATTTAGAGGATGGCATGCCTATCAGAACCAGTGGTTTATTTAGTAGTAATTCCCTAATTGAAATTAATACAGCTAATATTTATTCCATTGAAGTGATCAAAGGACCCGCAAGCGCTTTATATGGTGCAGAAGCCATTGGAGGTGTGGTCAATTTTTTATCCCAACCGGTACCCATTAAAAACACGCTTGATATAAGTTCACAAATCAATAATACTGGTTTTACAAAAATTGACATCGCGGGTGGCACACCCACAAAAAAAGGCGGTTGGTTTATAAGCGGCTCCTTTACAAATCAAAAAAATGGCGTGACAGAACATAGTGATTTTAATAAAAATGCATTTTCACTAAAAAAAGAATTTATCATCAATAAAAGATTAAAGGGCTATCAAACCCTTAATTACATTGATTATTATACACAAATGACAGGGTCATTAGACAGCATTAAATTTTTTCAGCAAAATTTTAGCTCGCAACAAACTTTTACTTTTCGAAAAATTAAAGCCTTGCGTTTAAGGCAAAATTTACAATATGATTGGAATACAAATGCAAGTACTACGATTAATTTGATGTATCGTAATAATACCATGGACCAAAATCCTACCTATTCCATTGCATCCACTAGCAATCCTACAAAATTTAAAGGTCAAATTAATAGCAACCATTTTAACGCCTATGTTTTAGACATACAACATCATTGGAACTTAAAAGCACTAAAAAGTAAATTGTTCATTGGTGGCTACTGGGATTTTACCCCGCAAAATTTAACCGCAGATTATATAGATATTTTCAAGGATACCACTATTGGCAAATACACTAAATACAATTATCCAACGAAGGATTCCTTAATTACCTTTTACGAAACGGAATTGAATAACAAAGCCATTTACGCGAATTACATTTTTGATATTAATAAATATGTTCGCTTGAACGCCTCTATTCGTTATGATGATTTTACATACCTTTTTAATAATAAATTACCCATAGGTACCCCATCAGCCAATAATCATTTTACCAATTGGACGCCAAAATTAGGGATCAATTTTAACCAAAATCATCATGGCGTATATATCAATTATAGCGAAGGGTTTGTCCCGCCTCAGATTACTGAAATATACAATGCCATCAGAGTTCCATTTTTATTACCTCAAAAATTTAAAAACTTTGAAATCGGCAGCTGGTACCAAAGCAAAAAAATATACGCGGAGGTTTCCTTATATCAACTGAACGGTACCAATGAAATTATTTCGGTGCGACAAACTGACGGTGTTAACCTAAATCAAAATTCAGGGGCAACGAAGCATATTGGTATTGAATATCAAATGAGGTATCAATTAAATGCACAATGGGAATTGCTGATCAATGGCACCAGCACAAAGCATACCTATGTGAATACCTTAATCAAGGGGACAGATGTAAGTGGCAATGAGATGAACGCAGCGCCACGTAATTTTACAAATTTTAGTGCCACATGGAAGCCTAATACAAAATGGAGAATTTCCTTAGAGGAATTACATCAGTCCAAATATTTTATGGATGAAACCAATACCACTAGCTATGGGGGGTTTGATGTTTTAAATATGCGTTTTGGATATGCCTTAAAAAAATCTGAGCTATGGTTAAATGTATTAAACCTTACCAATGCCTATTATTCAACAATGGCAACTAAGAACTTTAGTGTCAAAGGCACAAGTGCCTACTCCTATTATTTGGGTGATCCAAGATCCATTACTATTGGGTGGATATGGCATATCATAAAATAAGAAGCCCAAGGGCTTCTTATTTATATTTTTTAGTACGCAGCTGATTGCGAACCAGCGTAACTTATTTATACTAATTACCTACACTAATCCTCATTCCACCCATTCCGCCACCTCTTTGCATATCCTTCATGATGGTTTGCATCTCAGTTTGGAATTGTGCACGGTTTAATTTTTTTCCTTTAGTAGGTTGCTTTAATTCTTTAGGGGAGAATTTAGGAATATAGTTAATTGCTGATATTACATTTCCTCCATTGTCACTATCCACTTCCAAAATTGCGCCTGGTAAACCGCTGTAGGTATCAGGTCCAATAGATAAAGGAATCGCTTCTGTGTACCAAACCACCAATTGAATTTCATTGGGTTTTTTTTCTGCTTGCTTTGTAGTATCTCCGTTTCTACCACCACGACGATCTCCGACACCAAAACGCATGGTAAATGCCATTGGGGCTACCGATGTAGTGGCTTTTTTACATACGTAATTAGCAATTGTTTTAGTTTCATCTGATAATTTCCAGCTATTGGGCTTTAAGGTATCTATGATTAAATATTCATTTTCAAATATAGAACGCGCCTCATATTGCATTTGAGAGGCAATATCAGTATAGGTATTTGTTTCTGGCATTCTGAACATAAAACCCATACCTCTTGTACCACCACTACCTGGTGCACCACTATTCGCAAAAGGATCAGGGGCATCTTCATTAGGAAGGGTTTTGAAAACGGTTGCTTGTTCGTTAAATACAAGTTCGAACTTTTCAGTTCTAAATTCAGGAATATTACGTCTCATTTCAGGATCCGTAATCATTCTATGCATATTAATTTTTCGTTCGAAAATTAACTTGCCATCTTTTACCTGGGCCATTACAGTTGATAACGATAATACAACCATCGTTACCAATAAAATCATTTTACGCATATGCTGTTTTTAATGTGTTTATAAAGATAATTAATTTTACATTCTAAATGTCACTCCTCCAGTTCTTCCGCCATTACCACCTAAACCAGATTTTTGTAAGCTATATATAAAGCTTAACATAAAGTATTGATTAATAACATTATAATACTGATCCACAATTTGGTTTTGAGATACATTACGGCTAATGCCCGCATTTTTATTCAAGATATCAAAGGCACTTACTTTTAATTCAGCGCGCTTATTCTTCAAGAAAAATTTAGAAAAATTTGCATTCCAAATAGGTATAGCCGTATTAAAACCTTCCGCACGACCTGAGTTAATCGTATAATTAAAGGACTGATTCAATAAAAAATTAAATGGTAAATAATTATCCATCTCCGCACCAAATACCTTGGTCAAAAAATTAGTATTTAACCCTGAATTAATTTTATTGTTGGTTTGATTATAAGAATAACGTGCAGATAAATCTATATCAATCTTTTCATCAATTTGAAAACTGTACCTAAAGGAGGGTCCAAATGATTTTGTAACAATGGTATTTAATAAACCATTGGTATAAGAAATATTATTATTCAACCCTGTATTCAATCCAAAATTAAATCTTGAAAATATCTTCTTCATACCAAAACCATAATTCAATGAACCAAATACACGATAAGCGCCGTTAACGTTTACTGGTTTAGAAAGGATTACCCTTGAAGGTAAAATACTATCATAATTGATGATGGAGTTATTGGTAGTAGATGCATTCACAGTAGCAAAGAAATTCTTTTGAGAAATTACTTTTGAGGAGTAGAACCTGATATTGACATTGTGTTGGTAGCTTCGCTTCAAATCAGGATTACCAATGGTTTGTCTATTGATATTACTTTGATCCAATACCGGTTGTAATTGGGTTAAGGAAGGTTGACTGGTGGAAGTACGATAATCAATATTCAAATTTTTAGTTTGAGAAAAATTATATCGAAACATAGCAGAAGGTAAGATGTCCTTAAAGTCCTGATTCAATTTTGTTTTTGTACTTACATTCTCCCCATTCAATTTTGCATTTTGCAGTGCAAATCCGGAAGCAAAATTAAATTTACGTTGATTGGTACGATAGTTCATGCCACCACCTGAATAAGTGTACTCGCTATTAAACTCATTGGTTAAGCGGGTATTTAAAATTCCAGTATTGTCGTTTGCAGTTTTATCATATACCTTTCTACTACTGCTGCCAATGCTTTGACTTAAGTAAGCATTCATTTCTAATAAGGATCTTTTTCCTAATGGCTCTGTATAAATCACATTCGCCGAATAAGTGGTCGTATTTCCTTTACGTAAATTTCGTTGGTCTAAAATTGAATCTTTAACCTTAAGCCCTCCATTAAAAAATTCTTGTGATGTATATTGAAGGCCGCTTGAATTAGATGTGTTATATCCATTAGTAATCGTAGATGATATGGTACGGCCTTTTTTTACAAACTTTTTCTTTAACAATAATGTATTATTAAAATTCATTGCATCCGTTGCATTCGAAGACGTTGTTGCATTACTGTTTGTTTTTGTTCCGTTTGGCAAAAAGGTTTCAGAACTTGATTCACTTTCTGAGGTACCATTTGAAAGCCCAATACTTGGGGTCAATTTGTAAGAAAAGGATTCAGAAACTTTATGATCAATCGTAGTTCCAAGACTTTGTTGCTTGCTTATTGATTTACTTTGAGAATTATCATATCGGTTAAATAAATTTCCTGGCGTTAAATTTTGTGTATAGGAATTACTTTTATTAAAACGATCAATATCACTTAAAGATAGGTTCGCATTAAAATCAGTTTTTTTATCATTAAA
>CAXNDZ010000018.1:0-18210 GCA_964201225.1 Chitinophagales bacterium
AAAAAAGTAAAAGAGATGATTAAATTAATTGAACTTGATGGCTGGTATTTACATTCCCAAAAAGGAAGTCATAAACAATATAAACATAGTATTAAAAAAGGGAGAGTGACAATTCCGGATCATGGAAAAAACGATGTGCTGGATCATATAATTGTTAAATCAATTTTAAAACAGGCGGGATTATTGTAAACTTTAATTATACAATTATGAAAAAAAATATTGTTGAAATTTTCTTTGCTGCTAAAAATTTTTCAGCGCATGTGCCACAACTTCCTGGTTGTGTATCAACAGGAAAAACACCTGATGATATAAAATCAAATATCCTAAATGCAATTCAATTTCATTTGGAAGGTATCAAAGAGGATGGCGATAAACCGCCAGTTGCATTTAGAGGAAAATTCGAACTTATATTTAAATTTGATACACAGAGCTTACTGAAATATTACAAGAATGTAATTACAGGTTCTGCTTTAGAGAAATATTCTGGCATCAATCAAAAGCAATTGAATCATTATGCGAATTTGCATAGAAAACCTAGGGTTGAACAAATTAAAAAAATACAATTGGCGTTTAATAATCTAGGAAAAGAACTGATGGCGGTTGAATTGTAACGAAAAATTAATTAATCCATCCCCTCTAAAATCTCATCCTTGGTTCCAGCAAACATGCGGGCGCTCATTTTTTTCATTGGATTAAGGCGCATATCTCTATAACCTTGGCGTGCGTGTAATATTCTGATACATTCAAATATGCTTGCTGTAAAGGAGCCCGCATCAGCTTTATTTTTACCTGCAATATCAAATGCAGTGCCGTGATCGGGACTGGTTCTTACAATTGGTAATCCAGCAGTAAAATTCACCCCTTCCCCAAATGCCAATGATTTAAAAGGAATCAAACCTTGGTCATGGTACATCGCTAATACGCCATCAAATTTTTCATGTTGGCCTCTTGCAAAAAATGCATCAGCAGAATAAGGTCCGTATACCAACATTTGTTGTTTACTTTCTTTAATAGCAGGTTTGATAATTTCAATTTCTTCCTTTCCAATTAATCCATCATCGCCTGCATGTGGATTTAATGCCAAAACTGCAATACGTGGCGCGTCAATACCAAAATCCTTTTTCAAGCTACTATTTAAAATAGTGAGCTTTTGTTTTATTTTATCTTTGGTTATATATTTTCCTACTTCCTGTATAGTTACATGTTCTGTAACTAATGCCATTCTTAAATTATCGGCAACTAATAGCATTAAGTTTTCCGTGTTCCCAAATGCATGCTGCAAATAAGGGGTATGTCCACTAAAATTAAAGTTAGGAGATTGTATATTTTTTTTATGAATAGGTGCGGTAACCAATCCATCAATTTGATTATTTTTTAAAGCAGCTACTGCCGCTTCTAATGAAATGAGTGCATACTTGCCACCAATTTCTGAGGTTTCACCTGGTGTAATGGCTACTTCTTCCTCCCAGCAATTCATTACATTTACTTGCTTAGGGTTTAATTTGGAAAAATCATTAATGGAAGCATAATTAATTGCGTATTCAGGGAGCCCCTTTTTATAAAAATTCAAGCATTTATTGTTCGCAAATATTACAGGAACCATAAAGTCCAATAAACGATTATCAGACAATGATTTTATGATTAATTCAATGCCAATACCGTTTAAATCGCCACAAGTAAAGCCTATAATTGGTTTTTTGATTTCCGGGGTCATATCCATTTGATTAGGCTGTAAAAGTACGCACAAAAACCTAACTTTGCTTCATGCAGTATACGCTAAAAAAATCGTTGGGTCAGCACTTTTTAAAGGATGCCTCCATTTGTATTAAAATTAAGGAGGCCTTGCTAGCGCAGGAGATTACCCAATTATTGGAAGTGGGTCCTGGCGGAGGGGCGTTAACGCAGCATATTCATGATATCCCCAAAAAGGAATTTAAGGCCATAGAGCTGGATACCGAGAAAGTGAATTTTTTATTGCATACTTACCCTGAATTACAAGGTAAATTGATCAATGCCGATTTTTTAGAAATGGAAATCCCATTTTCGGATGAATTTGTGTTGGTGGGCAATTTTCCTTACAATATATCTACACAGATTGTTTTTAAGGTATTGGATTGGAAATTACAAGTACCTGTAATGATTGGCATGTTTCAGAAGGAAGTGGCGGAGCGTATTGCGGCTAAGCCCAATTCAAAAGCTTATGGTATTTTGAGTGTTTTAGCGCAAGCATTTTACGATGTTACTTATTTATTTGATGTGCCACCGGAATCATTTACACCACCACCAAAAGTAATGAGTGGAGTGATTCAAATGAAACGTAAAACAAGCTTTCCTACCATGCTTTCTGAAAAAAGTTTTTATCATATTGTAAAAATGGCTTTTGGTCAGCGTCGTAAAATGTTGCGCAATCCATTAAAGCCATATTTTACTGCAGCGCAATTGGAGGATCCAATTTTCACCAAACGCGCCGAAAATTTAACTTTTGAGGATTTTGCAGCCTTAACCTTTAAAATGCATGTTGCATCCACATAACAGCTTATTCGAAATAAAATATTTTTATAAATGGGATTGAGAATTATTATAACAGCACCTACGCCTCCTTTTTTAATGGAAACATTAACACAAAAGGGCTATGAAGTTATTTATGAACCTGCAATTTCCTATGAAGCTTTGTCAAAAATTATTGATACCGCTACGGGATTAATTGTTACAACGCGTTTGAAAATTGATCAATCTTTGATTAATGTTGCAACGCAATTAAAATGGATTGGTCGTATCGGAAGTGGGATGGAATTAATTGATACCGAATTTGCGGCTTCAAAAAATATTCAATGTTTTAGTACGCCCGAAGGAAACTGTACCACCGTTGGCGAACATACTTTAGGTTTATTATTAAGTTTAATGAACCGTATTGCTAGCGCCTATACACAAATTAAAAATGGTCAATGGATTCGAGACGCGAATAGGGCAGATGAGCTCACTGGAAAAACAGTGGGCATTATTGGTTTAGGTCATACGGGGGGTGCTTTTGCAAAAGTTTTATCTGGTTTTGATGTCAAAATATTAGCCCATGATATTTACAAAACCAATTTTGATACGGCGCAAATTAAACAAGCTAGTTTACAGCAAATCCAAACAGAGGCTGATGTGATTAGTTTGCATCTGCCTTTAACGGAGCTTACCCATCATTATGCGAATGATTCCTTTTTTAATGCATGCGTCCAAAAACCCTATTTTTTAAGTACTTGTAGGGGTGCGGTGACCAATACCGATGCATTGCTGAAAGCGCTTCAAAATCAATTAGTTAGCGGAGTAGGAATGGATGTACTTGAAAACGAACAATTAGACAGCTATACGCCTTCAGAACAGGCGCGTTTAAAGGCCTTGATGGATTACCCCAATTTTATTTTAACGCCCCATATTGCAGGCTATAGCCAGGAAGCGTATTTCAAGATGTCCCAAATCCTATTAGGGAAATTAGGCATTATTTGACCTTAATTTAATATCTTTGCTTAATAGTGCAACGCTTCATTTATGTGGCGTTGTATTTTTTTTATAACTAAAGTGAACTGTATGAGTGAAATTAATATGTCTGTAACGCAAGAGACCTTTGATAAAATGCGTGAGGAATTACATCGAATGAAATCGGTGGATCGTCCTGCGGCTTCAAGAGCTATTGGTGAAGCTAGAGAAAAAGGGGATTTAAAGGAGAATGCGGAATATGATTCGGCTAAGGAAGCACAAGGCATGTTAGAAGCAAAAATTAAGCAACACGAATCTGCTATCTCTAATGCGAAGATTGTGGATGTCACTACCATTGATACGAGTAAGGTGACTATTTTAACCAAAGTGACCATTACCAATCAAGCGACTAAAAAAACAGTCACTTATCATTTGGTTGGAGAAAAAGAAGCTGATTTGAAAGCTGGTAAAATTTCAGCATCATCTCCAATTGGCAAAGGCTTATTAGGTAAAAAAGTAGGTGAAATTGCTGAAATAATTGCACCGAATGGTACTATGAAATTTATGATTGACAATATTACTATTTAGTAATACGAAGATACTTTAGGATAACACCCAAACAAAGCGCACACATTAATCTTGTGGGCGCTTTGTTTTTTTAATTAAATTTAGTGTCTCAATACATTCATTATGACTTTGTTTTCAAAAATTATCGCTGGTGAAATTCCTTCTTATAAAATTGCAGAATCAGAAAAGTTTTTTGCCTTCCTAGATATTTTCCCTTTACAAAAAGGGCATGTATTGGTGGCGCCTAAAATGGAAGTAGATAAAATTTTTGAAGTGCCTGATGATTTTTTAGCGGAGTTATTAATTTTTGCAAAACCTATTGCCAAAGCCATTGAACAAAGTTTTCCTTGTAATCGTGTAGGCATGGTAACCATAGGCTTGGAAGTACCCCATGCACATCTGCATTTAATTCCAATTAATGAAGCAAAGGATATGGAATTTTCACAGCCTAAATTAAAATTAAGCAAGGAGGAATTTGAAGCCATTCAAAAAAGCATCCAATCGCATTTGCCTGCGTAATCAATTTTAAGTGGGTACTATTTTCTATGAAATAATAAATAGGGAGCTATTTAACTTTAAGCCTTCCAGGATTTTTTGCTAAAAAAGCATCCCATCCTTTTAATCCTTTTGCACTTGGTATAACAGGACTACTCATTTGATACCAATGACAAAGCGCAACACCTAATGCGTCGGTGGCATCAAAATATTTAGGTTGGCTCTTTAAATCTAAAATACGCTCCAACATTTTCCATACCATATCCTTATCGGCATTACCATTGCCTGTAATAGATTGTTTTACTTTTTTAGGGGCATACTCCGTCACTGGTAATTTAAACTGCATCGCAGCTGCAATCGCTACTCCTTGCGCGCGGCCTAACTTGAGCATGCTTTGTACGTTTTTCCCAAAAAAAGGGGCTTCAATGGCAAAATGTGCAGGCTCGTATTTTTCGATGAGTTCAATGATTTTAGCATGTATCAATTGGAGGCGCGCGTAAATATCCTTTTCCTTGGTCAATTTTAATACATCCATATGGATTAAAACAGGCTTTGTCCCTCCTTTTAAAACAGCAAAACCTAGAATTTGTGTTCCTGGATCAATTCCTAAAATAATGGGTGTTTTTGACATTTGCATTAAAGTTACAAATATGATGGCAAATTCCGAACTTTACCGCCAATGAAGGATGCTTTAATAAATCGTTTACGCAGTTGGGGAAATAAATCTATTGGGTTGATCCTTTTTGTTGTGTGCTTAGTGGCTATTTATAATAAAGTGGCGCACAATGAAAATTTGAACCAATACAGTGCCGAGATTAAAATTCAGTTTGAGAAAGTTACTTTTCTTGAATGGGCTGTATTGTTATTGCTTTTTTTAGGCAACTATTTAATGGAAGCAATAAAGTGGCAAAATTTACTGGCAACATGGAATCCCATTTCAATTTTTAAATCCTATAAGTCTGTACTGATTGGACAAGCTTTTGCTTTTTTTACCCCAGCGCGTTCGGGCGATTATGTAGGCCGTATTTTATTACTGCCGCCTGGTAGTAAAATAAAAGGGGCTGCACAATTGGCTTGGTCCTCTTATGCACAACTCATCATTACCATTAGCATTGGGAGTATCGCACTTTTTTTTAACCTGCCATTTTTCCCTTGGATCAAATGGGTCATGCCACTGGGCTTGATCGCTGCTTTATTTGTTTATTTTCATCCAGGTCAATTTAAAGGTTGGTTGAACAAAATAAATAAACTTCAAATCGAAAATAAATTAAAATTGAATTTATTGGGGTTGTCTTTTTTAAAGTATATGATTTTTGTACTTCAATATACTTGGGCGGTGAAAATGTTAAATATAACCATTGCACCTATTGATTTGTGGATAGCATTAGGGGTATTGTTTTTATTGCTAAGCATTATCCCTTCAATCAGTTTAACGGATTTAGTGATACGTGGACAAATCATCGTAGTATTATTGGAACCCTACTATAACAATAGTTTAATGCTGATATGCTTAAGTACCATCATTTGGGCAGTTAACTTTTTATTACCTGCCATCATTGGGGCATTTTTATTAATTAATTTCCGCATAAAGCAATAATTTTGCATGATACTAATGATCAAGTGCGCCATTTTAAATTAAAGCCCCTGTGTACATTTTATTAATATTATTAAGTTCATTATTATCTTTTTTTCCTTCCAAGGAACGGGATGGCTTGTGCAATCAAATCAACAAATCCTATCAGGTAGGTGAAAAAGTGAGATACACCATCTATTATAATGTGATTGGCTTATATGTAAATGCGGGTAAGGCGGAGTTCACCATTAAATCATCTTCTTGGAATAACACGCCAGCGTATACTTTCACACTTAATGGTCGTTCAAATTCAAAATATGATTGGATTTTTAAAGTAAGGGATAAATACGAATCCGTGGTAGATGCAAAAACCTTATTGCCATATCAATTTACCCGACATATTAATGAAGGGAGCTTCCATAAAAAGGAGAATGTTTTATTTGATCAAAAAAATAATACAGCCACGAGCGAAGCGGGTGTATTTAATACTGCCGATTGTACTTTTGATGTCATCAGTGCTATTTATGCAGCTAGAAATATTAATTATGAAAAATGTCAGATTAACGACAAAATTAATTTGAGTTTTTTTATTGACGATAATTTATACCCGTCCTATTTTAAATTTTTAGGTCGTGCCGAAATCACCACACAATATGGACGTTTTAAAGTAATCAAATTAGCGCCATTGTTGGTGAAGGGTAGCATGTTTGATGGTGGTGAAAAAATGATTGTCTGGGTTACTGATGATGAAAACCATATTCCAGTTCGTATTGAAACACCCATCGTAGTTGGAAGTATTAAAGTGGACTTAGATGGCTATGAAAACATTCGACATCCTTTAAGTTCATTGATGGAAGTGGTACAGTAGTAGTGCATTTTATTTTTGCAACCAAGTGTTTAGAGATAAAGTTGCATTCGCCCTAATTCCTTTTTCTGTTACCTGTAAACTACAACATTCATTCATGGCGTCGTGCTCAAAAAATAAAGTATAATTATTTTTTGCAGCTTCATTTAAAAATAGTTCCTTTTCTTCCAGTGTGATTAAAGGTTGCATATCATAGCCCATCACATAAGGCAGCGGTATATGTGCCACACTTGGCAGTAAGTCGGCCATAAAAACAATTTGTTGGCCACCCATATTTATTTTTGGAATCAACATCCCTTGGGTATGGCCATTGACTACAAAGCAAGTGATATTGGGGCTAAAATGAATTTCTTGTAAGTTGGAAGTACTATTAAATGCAGGCAGGCTAATTAGTTTTAATTGTCCGCTTTGTTGTAATGGTAAAATATTCTCCTTTAAAAAAGAAGCTTTTTCGCGCTTATTAGGGTTTAGTGCTAATTCCCATTGGGGTTCACTTACCCAGTAGGTCGCATTCGGAAAACTTAGTTTAAAATCATTATCTTCCTTATACACCGCGCCGCCTACATGATCAAAATGTAAATGGGTTAATAATACATCTGTGATATCATTGGGGCTAATATTTATTTTATGTAAAGCATCTTTAAGTGTGACAGTTTCATGGGGATGATAATGACTAAAAAACTTGGCATCTTGTTTATCACCCATGCCTGTATCAATGAGTATTTTTCGATCCCCTTCAATTACTAATAAGCAACGCAAAGCCCAAGTACATAAATTATTTTCATCTGCGGGATTTAGTTTATTCCATATTCCTTTGGGTACAACACCAAACATAGCACCTCCGTCTAATTTAAACTTGCCTGTGTCAACACTAAATAACTGCATGTCCTTTTAATTTTGAAGTGCGATATAATAAAACAAACCCAATGATAAAAAATATACATAAAGCCAATACAGAGTTTCTTTGTGATCCAGTTATTTCATTGATAAAACCAAAGCTAAACATACCAATGACTATCGCCACTTTTTCAGTGACATCATAAAAGCTGAAATAACTGGTGGTGTCATGCGTTTCAGGCATTAATTTGGAATAAGTGCTACGACTTACTGACTGTATACCCCCCATGACAAATCCTACAACAATGGCTAGGCTATAAAATGGCATGACACTGTTTCGTGGAAGATAGTAGCCCATAATACAGCCGCCAATCCATATTACAATAGCTACCATTAGCGTATTAAAATTACCCCATTTACTTGCCATCTTCGCCATCAAAAGTGCACCAGGAATGGCCACTAATTGAATGATTAAAATAGCAATGATTAAATTGGTGGTGGGTATGTTTAATTCACTTTTTCCATAAAGCGTTGCTGCTAACATGATTGTTTGAACGCCCATATTGTAAAAGAAAAAGGAAAATAAAAATTGTTTTAACAACGGCTGTGTTTTAAGTTCCAACCAAACCTTATGTAGTTCCTTATAACCTTGCGTAAATAAATTTTTACTGTGTGCGCCTTTTACACCTTTGCTTTCAGGAAGCCTTGAAATGGCTAACCAACCAAAGCTGACCCACCAAACTCCGACCAATAAAAATGAAATTTGAGATGCTTTACCCACCGTGATGCCGAACAGTTCAGGTTTTAATACAAACACAAAACAAATGAGTTGTAAAAGCACCGAGCCGATATAACCCATCATAAAACCTTTCGCACTAATACGATCTCTGTCCCCTGGTGCAGCAATTTCGGGTAAATAGGAATTGTAAAAAACCAAACTACTCCAAAAGCCAACGCATGCAATAATCACTGATACTAATCCGCCAATAATATGATCGCTGTCAAAAAAATAAAGTGAGGCACAAGACAAGCTACCCATGGTACAAAAAAATCGAAGGAACTGTTTTTTATTACCTCTGTAATCTGCAATAGAGGATAGTATAGGCGACATAATTGCCACAATGACAAAAGCAAAGGCTAGTATATAATTATAAAGTGCGGTATTTGAAAATTCATATTCCCCAATTTTAATTTTATCAATTAGAGTGTTTTCATTACCATCTCCGGTAACTGCTTCATAGTAGGCAGGAAAAATAGTAGAAGTAATTACAAGATTGTAAACACTATTGGCCCAATCGTACATGGCCCATCCGTTGACAACTTTTTTTGAGGCAGTTTGCATACGTGTATTTATTAGTATTTTAAAAATACTAATAAATAGCCAACTCTCCTATAGCTGGGTTTAGCAAAGGTAATTCGTGTATAATAATACCAATATAGTGATACCTAAAGCGATTCGGTACCAACCAAATGGGGCAAATCCCACTTTTTGAACAATTCTAATAAAAAACTGAACAGATACTAAGGCGACTATAAAAGCCACCACTGCACCAATTACTAATGTAATTAGGTTATCTGCGGCAAACACTTCAGGATTGGTTTTATATACATCCAAGGTACTTTTAGCGGAGGCTGCCATCATAGTGGGTACTGCTAAAAAAAAAGAAAATTCGAGGGCTGTTTTTTTATTTAATTTTTGACTCATTCCGCCAACAATAGTTGCGGCACTTCGGCTTAATCCTGGAAAAATAATGGATAGCACTTGAAAGCAACCAATGATGAATGATTTTTGGTAACTTATTTCACCTGCATCATTATTCGAATTTGCAGTTGCTTCATTTGCTTTAAATAGTTTGTCTATAAATAATAGTATTATACCACCTGCAATCATTACAATTGCAATGATCCATAAATTATTTAAGGCAGCATCAATGTATTTTTTTAACAGTGCACCAAAAAGCAATGCAGGGATCACTGCAATGATCAATTTTAAATAAAAGCTATAGTGCTTGAAATCGAAAAATCTTTTATAATAAATAACTACGATGGAGGCAATGGCAGCTAGTTGAATCACAATTTCAAATAAATCCACAAATGAGCTGTCGGCAATGCCTAAAAAAGGATTTGCAAACTTCATATGCGCGGTACTTGAAATGGGTAAAAACTCAGTGATACCTTCGATAATAGCAATTAGTATAGCTTGTATTGTATTCATAATGTGGTATTAAAAAACAGATCCCGAGCGCAGGCGTCGGGATCTGAGTAAATTTTATATTAATTATGCTTTTTTAAATAGGGCATAAATTTCAACTAAAAAGCCTATGATCATAACAATTGGGGCTAATGTAATGCGTCTAAAGCTATATACTTCACTTGCATTAAATACGTTCGGGTCAGCGCTTTTACCGCCAGCCATTAATAGCATTCCTGATACAATTAAGTATACGCCTATCAGCATCCAAATATAATTTGACTTACCGAAAATTACTAAGGATTTTTTTGTTTCTTTTTGTGTCATATAATTTTATTTTTTATTGTCGTCCCCCCCTAGAGATATTGTTATTATCGTTTGGGTTGGACTTTTTTTCTGTATTATAAATTTAATGAATTCGTTAATATAGATCGTCTAATTTCATTTTTAAATATTTCAACACACTACGGTAAGTGCTGAATACGGATATACCTACTCCCATAATAATGATGCCGCCAAAGAGTAATAAATCATTCCCAGCACCTTGGATGGTTTTAATTTGCGGAAATTGACTGCCAGCCCATTGCGTTAAACCAAACAATAAAACAATGGAAATAAAGGCACTGGTTAATCCATTGATCAGTGCACGAATCACTAATGGTTTTGAAATAAAGCCCCTTGTTGCCCCCACCATTTGCATGGTTTTAATTAAAAAACGATTACTATACATGGCTAAGCGAATGGTATTGTCGATGCTGATAATTACGATGATGCATAATATAATTGACATTACTAAAAATATCACTCCGATTTTAGTGGCTCTTTCATTCAGGTTGGTGACTAAGCTTTTTGGATATTGAATATCTGCCACTTCTGTTTTGAATTCGTTTCCGATCGCATTGCTGATATTCGCCAAACTATCAGGATTCACATAGTTGGCTTTGGCAAAAAAGTCGACACTTTCAGGAAGTGGATTTACATCTAAGATTTTAGCCCATTCCTCATTATTTTCTTTATTCCAGATGGCTTTTGCCTTTTCCTTATTTACGTATTCAACGTTTTTGGCATAGGGTTGACTGGCAATATATTGCTGTACTTTTCCTATCGCATTTTTGTCGGAGGTTCTCAAATAAACGCTAATACGGATATCTTCTTTAAAATTGTCCCCAATGGAATGCAAGTTTAAAAATAGCCATCCCATGATGCCCATAATAAACAAAACAATCGCCACCCCAATCACACTATAAATGTAGTTGGGTTTGCTGCGTTTTAAAGAGGTAGATCCGGTTACTGCCATAGCATAAAATTTTACTTGTTCACTTTGCAAATGTAGGGTTTTGAACGCTAATGGCTTACATTTGCAGAGGATGAATTATCCTATTTTTTAGGCCAAAATGTGTATTTTTTTGATTTTGGTTAAAGAATTGTTATGATTCAACCATTTAAAATGAAATGCAATTAGATGGAGTATCAATTTAGGGCTATTGAAAAGAAATGGCAAACTATTTGGCAGGAGAAAAAAGCTTATCAGGTAAGCAATGATTCAAGCAAACCCAAGTGTTATGTTTTGGATATGTTCCCTTATCCGAGTGGTGCGGGCTTGCATGTTGGGCATCCTTTGGGCTATATTGCTTCAGATATTTACAGTCGTTTTAAAAGACTCAAGGGCTTTAATGTTTTACATCCCATGGGTTATGATGCCTTTGGTTTACCCGCGGAACAATATGCCATTGAAAATGGCGTACACCCTGCGATCTGTACCCATGATAATATTAATAATTTCAGAAAGCAGTTAGATAATATTGGGTTTTGCTACGATTGGGATAGGGAAGTGCGTACCTGCGATGCCAGTTATTACAAATGGACACAATGGATATTTTTACAACTGTTTAATAGTTATTTTGATCGCACACAGCAAAAGGCGCGAACCATTCAATATTTGGTTTCCGTTTTTGAAAAGGAAGGGAATAAAAATCATTCTTGTCCAGTGGATGAGGTAAAAACATTTTCAGCAGAAATTTGGAAAGCATATTCGGAAAAACAACAGCAAACTGTTTTAATGCATTACCGTTTGGCTTTTTGTGGTATTGGTGAAGTGAATTGGTGTGGTGCATTGGGAACTGTATTAGCGAATGACGAAGTGATTAATGGGTTAAGTGAAAGAGGGGGCCATCCAGTTGAAAAGAAAAAGTTAAGACAATGGTATTTACGCATCACTGAATATGCGGATAGATTATTAACGGGATTAGAGACGATTCAGTTTAGTGATGCCATGAAGGAAATGCAATCCAACTGGATTGGAAAAAGTGAAGGTGCGGAGATTGATTTTGCAGTAAAGGATAGCAATGAAGTATTGCGTGTTTATACAACGCGCCCTGATACCATGTTTGGTGTTGACTTTATGGTGGTCGCACCGGAGCATGCAATTATTGAAAAAATTGTTCCTACTAGTCATCAAGCAGAAGTTGCAAAATATATTGCTTATGTGAAAAGCAGAAGTGAGCGTGAGAGAATTGCGGAGAAAAAAATTACTGGATGTTTTACAGGAGCATATGTTATTAATCCATTCAATGGTGTTGCAATTCCGGTTTGGATTTCGGAATATGTATTAGCAGGATATGGTACTGGCGCAATTATGGCGGTGCCTTGTGGAGATGATCGTGATTTTAAATTTGCAAAACATTTTAATATACCTATCACTAATATTATAGGGGACGCCTTTAATGGCGAGGAAGCGAATCCTACCAAAGAAGCCATTTTAAGTAATAGTGATTTTTTAAATGGCGTGGTGCAGAAAGCTGCCATTGCCATTGTGAATGATAAAATTGAAGTATTGGGATTGGGTAATCGCAAAATAAATTATCGTATGCGTGATGCTGCGTTTAGCAGACAACGCTATTGGGGTGAACCATTTCCAATTAAATGGGACAATGGTATTGCTTATCCAATGGATGAGAAAGATTTGCCTTTATTATTACCTAAAGTGGATCATTATGGCCCAGGCCCTGATGGCGAAGGTCCGCTAGCGAATATCCCTTCCTGGAAGGAAGCGCAATTGGAAACCAACACCATGCCAGGTTTTGCAGGAAGTAGTTGGTACTTTTTACGCTATATGGATGCGCACAATGAAAATGAATTTTGTAGCAGAAAAGTAAGTGACTATTGGGGTCAGGTGGATTTGTATATTGGTGGAACGGAGCATGCGGTAGGGCATTTATTATACTCCAGAATGTGGACCAAGGCTTTGTATGATTTAGGGCATATTGGTTTTGATGAGCCGTATAAAAAATTATTGAATCAAGGAATGATTCAAGGAAGTTCTCGATTTGTGTATCGCAAAAGAGGAAGTTCCATTTTTGTTTCGGCAGGATTAATTAAGGATTACGAAGTGGATCAATTACATGTGGATGTAAACAAAGTGGATGGGATTGAATTAGATACCGAAGCATTTAAAAAGTGGAAACCTGATTACGCGAATGCTGAATTTATTTTAGAAGATGGCAAATACATTTGCGGGGTGGAGGTTGAAAAAATGTCTAAGTCAAAGTTTAACACAGTGAACCCGGATGATTTGGTAAATAAATATGGCGCGGATACCTTTAGGATGTATGAAATGTTTTTAGGTCCGGTGGAGCAGAGCAAGCCATGGGATACTAAAGGGATTGAGGGGGTGCATCGCTTTTTGAAAAAGTTTTGGCGTTTGTTCTTTGATGATATCAAAGGAAAGGTTTGGGTGGATGAGGCTGCAAGTTTGGACGAATTAAAAGTGTTGCATAAAACCATAAAAAAAATTGAGGAAGATACGGATCGTCATAGTTTTAATACAGCAGTAAGTATGTTTATGATTTGCGTAAATGAATTATATGATTTGGGTTGTCATAAAAAAACTGTTTTATCTGACTTGCTTGTTTTGATGACGCCCTACGCGCCACACTTTTGCGAGGAATTATGGCAGGTTTTAGGCAATGAGGGCTTGGTGATTGACGCTGCATTCCCAATATTTGACGCGAAGTATGTTTTAGAAACTGCCAAGGATTACCCAGTAAGCATCAATGGTAAAATGAGAACCAATATTGCGATTGATTTATCCTGCACCGAGGCTGAAGTAAGTGAAATTGTCCTAGCCAATGCGATTGTTCAAAAATGGATGGAAGGAAAACCAGTAAAAAAACTGATTTTCGTGAAGGGTAAAATGATAAATGTTGTAATTTAAATAATGGTGGATAGCAGAAATCCATATTGACTAATCAAAAATTCGTTAAAATAATTTTAAAGAAGAATTATGAAAAAACAGCTACTTTTTTTAACTAGTATCTTTTGTGTGATGCTTTTGCAAGCGCAAATGCGCATGCCGCAATCAAATTTTCCAAGATTTAATCGTTGGTTAAATAATGACGAATTTGTTATTAATACAAAATTAAAACCAGGTACACCTTCGGCGGATTATGTGTATAATATAAATACAAAAGCATATACTCCTGCGCCCGCGGCTGTTTTGAAAGAAGTGGCAACCGTTAGTTTAAAAAGCGGGGAAGTAGTCATTAAAGTAAGCGGTGTTGAAACTGTTTTAACATCAGACAAAGGCGACAAAAAAAACCCACAACTTTCACCGGACGGTCAATTTGTAGGATATACAAACAATAATAATTTATACACCGTAGGTGTTGCTGATAAAAAAGTAACCGCGATTACTTCTGAAAAAGAAAAAGGTATTTTAAATGGTTATGCGAGCTGGGTTTATTTTGAAGAAATTTTTGGCCGTCCTACTCAGTACCGTGCATTTTGGTGGAGTCCGGATAGTAAATTTATTTCCTTTATGCGTTTTGATGAAGGCAAAGTGCCCATGTTCCCTATTTATAATAGTGAAGGACTGCATGGCTTTGTGGAGGAAACCCGTTATCCAAAAGTGGGTGATCCTAATCCTACTGTAAAAATTGGTTGGTCAACGCCAACAGGCGGCAAAATTACTTGGGCGGATTTTAATGACCAAGAAGACCAATATTTTGGATGGCCTATTTGGAACCCCAATAACAAAAGCATGTGGTTGCCTTGGATGGATCGTGGCCAAAACAACTTAAAAATTTATGAATTAGATATGACTTCTGGTGCTAAGAAAGAAGTTTACAAAGAGTTTCAAAAAACTTGGATCGATTTAGAGGACAGGGTAAACGGTCGTATTAATTTTATAGCCAACAACGAAGGTTATATTGCGCAGTCGGATGCGTCGGGTTGGAACCAATTGTATTTGTACAATATGAATGGACAATTAATTAATCCAATCACCAACGGAAAGTTTACCGTTACAGGGATTAAATTGATTGATGAAAAAACAAGATCGATTTATTTTACGGCACGCGGATTAGAAAATTCAGCACGTGGTGATTTCTATGTTGTCAATTTTGATGGAAAAAATTTAAAGCGACTTTCTATTGGTGATTATAATTATACACAAGTATATTTATCACCTAATGCAAAAAGATTTGTTTCTGTTTATAGCAATGTAAATACCCCGTCTACTATAGCATTGGTGGATCGTAAAGATAAAAACCCTATAGTGACTGTAATGGGTACTTCAGTTGATTCTAGTTTTAAAGCTGAAAATTTTGCAAAAACGGAATTAATTAGAATTAAAAGTGCGGATGGTTTATTTGAATTGCCCGCGCTAGTTACCTGGCCTAAAAATATGGATCCAAATAAAAAATATCCCTTATTAGTAAGTATTTATGGTGGTCCAAATGCAGGATCAGTAATGGATAGCTGGACCAATCCAGAAATGAAAGAAAGCTGGGCGAAAGAAGGTATTATTCAAGTGGCATTTGATCACCGTGCGAGTGGACATTTTGGAAAGGAAGGTGTGAACTATATGTATCGTAATTTAGGTTATTGGGAAATGCAGGATTATATGGCCATGGCGAAGTGGTTTATTGCCAATGGCAGTGCAGACCCTAAAAAAATTGCCATCACTGGATTTAGTTATGGGGGTTACATGAGTTGCTACGCTTTAACTTATGGTGCTGATGTATTTACACATGCTATGGCAGGTGGTAGTGTTACTGCTTGGGAGTTATATGATTCACATTACACAGAAAGATTCATGGATACACAAAAGGAAAATCCAGAAGGGTATAAATCGAGTAGTGCGATGACCCATGTTAAAAACTATAAAGGGGTACTACAATTAGTTCATGGAACGATGGATGACAATGTGCACATGCAAAACTCTATACAATTATTAAGTGCATTACAGGATAATGGTAAGGAGGTAGAATTTATGTTGTATCCAGGTGGAAGACACGGATGGGGTGGTGCCAAAGGGAAACACTTCACTGATTTAAAAAATAAATTTATTTATAAATACTTATTGGAAAAGCCAGTTCCTGCAACCAAATAAAAAAATATTCATGTCCAATCCAATTTTAGATAGTTCGAATCATCATTCAAACCCTTTAGACAAGGAGTTTGAGAATAGTATTCGTCCAAAGGAAATGGATGCTTTTGCAGGGCAGCCCCAATTGATTGAAAACCTAAGCATTTTTATTAAGGCTGCTAAAATGAGAGGTGAGGCCTTGGATCATATTTTGTTTCATGGTCCTCCAGGTTTGGGAAAAACAACGTTAAGCCGAATTGTTGCCAATGAAATGGGTGTTCAAATAAAAGAAACATCTGGCCCAGTGATTGAAAAGCCCAGTGATTTGGCTGGTTTATTAACCAGTTTGGAAGCAAATGATGTTTTATTTATTGATGAGATACACCGTTTAAGCACAGTAGTAGAAGAGTACTTGTATGCTGCCATGGAGGATTATAAAATTGATATCATGATTGATACGGGCCCCAATGCACGTAGCATTCAAATCAATTTAAATCCTTTTACATTAGTGGGTGCCACTACGCGTAGTGGTTTATTAACGGCACCTTTATTGTCAAGGTTTGGTATCAAATCAAGATTGGAATATTATCCCGCATCTGTGATTGAAAAAATTATTTTAAGAAGCGCTCAAATATTGGATGTAAAAATTAACACGGATGCTGCAGGTGAAATTTCAAGAAGAAGCAGAGGCACACCGCGAATTGCCAATGGTTTATTAAGACGTGTGCGTGATTTTGCACAAGTATTAAATGATGGATCTGTGGATATTGGCATCACCAAGCATGCATTAAAGGCTTTAAATGTAGATGAGCATGGATTGGATGAAATGGATAACCGTATATTATTGGCAATTATAGAAAAGTTCAAGGGTGGACCTGTTGGAATTTCGACGATTGCCACTGCAGTAGGTGAGGAGTCTGGTACCATTGAGGAAGTATACGAGCCCTTTTTAATTCAGGAAGGCTTTTTACAACGTACCCCACGCGGTCGCGAGGTAACAGATAAGGCATATAGACATTTGGGAAAACAAAAAGCCCGAGGCCATTCTGATAACCCCGAGCTTTTCCGTTAATTTACTTGAATATTTATTATTGCACCACTAATCGGAAACCATTACCGTGAATGTTTACGATTTCAATTTTTTCATCTTCCTTTAAGTACTTTCTTAATTTGGCAATGTACACATCCATACTTCTTCCATTAAAGTAAGTATCGCTACCCCATATTTTTTTAAGTGCTTTTTCGCGAGTCAATAAATCGTTTTTATTTTCAGCCAACATTTTAAGTAACTCATTTTCCTTTGGCGATAATACCTGTGTTTTTTGATTGAATTTTAATTCGCGTAACTTGGGATTAAAATGATAGCCGGCCAAATCATATTCTATATTGTCTGAAACCTTATTATCATCTTCATTACGCTTAATGATTGCCTTAATTTTCAATAATAATACCTCACTGTCAAAAGGTTTGGTGATATAATCATCAGCGCCTAATTTATAACCAGTGATAATGTCTTCTTTTAAAGTTTTAGCACTTAAAAAAAACAAAGGCACATCAGGATCAATGTCTCTGATTTCCTCGGCGAGTGTAAACCCATCCACATGTGGCATCATGACATCTAATAAGCATAGGTCAAACTTTTCACGCTGAAAAGCGGCTAAGCCCAAACGACCATCCCGCTCCAATGTTACTTCGTAATCGTTTAACTCTAGGTAGTTTTTAAGTACTAAACCCAAATTGCTGTCGTCCTCGCACAACAAAATTTTACTTGTTTTTTTATCTTCCATATTGATTGCTTTGTGTAAAGAAACGCTTTTTAATTATTGCGGCTAAAAAAGGATTTCCAATGTTTT
>CAXNDZ010000019.1:0-18184 GCA_964201225.1 Chitinophagales bacterium
ACTGCTGCTGAGGAAGCACATTATTTATCAAAAATGTGTACCACCGTGCATATGATTGTTCGTAAAGATCAAATGCGCGCAAGTAAAGTAATGCAGGATCGCGTTTTAAATACGCCGAATATTAAAGTGTATTTCAATAGCGAAACAGATGAAATTTTAGGAGATAAAACAGTGCAAGCGGTTAGAATCAAAAACACTAAGACTAATACTTTACATGAAATTCCAGTAAGTGCCTTTTTTGTTGCCATTGGTCACAACCCGAATAGTAGTATTTTTTCCGAGTTCATTCATACAGATGAAACTGGTTACATATTAACCGAACCAGGTACTACTAAAACAAATGTTCCAGGAGTATTTGCTTCAGGGGATGTGCAAGATAAAAACTATCGTCAAGCAGTCACTGCTGCTGGTAGTGGATGTATGGCTGCCTTAGATGCAGAAAGATATTTAACTGCGAAAGGGCACTAAAATTAAACTAATGTCAACCAATCAAACCATGCGGATTAGTTTAAACAAATTATTATTTGTTGGCTATCATGGTTTATATCCTGAAGAAAAAAAATTAGGTAATAATTATGCTGTTGAAGTTGATATTGATTTCAATCCCAAGCAAGCTATCATTGACCAATTGGATCAAACCATTGACTATGTGCATGTATATGGAATTGTAAAAAAATGGATGGAAATTCCAACGCCTTTATTAGAAACTTTAGTGGGTAAAATAGCAGATGATATATTATCATCACAAATCCTAGCCAATAAAGTATTTGTAAAAATCACCAAGCTTCATTTGCCTATTTCTTCATTTGAAGGAAATGTGTCGGTTAAAATTGAAAAATCTAGAACTTAGTTCTCCTATCTTATTTACGCAATTTGTTTGTGCTACCATAAATGGTACTAAATCTTTTTGTCCTTCCAGCGATACGATTTAATATATAGATAGGATGGAATTAATAAAGTTAACCAATATATAATTTCACACATCCAACCAATCGTGATCGGGAATTGGTAATATTCGATAGTTAAATAAGCATAGATCAAATAAATAATTATGGCTACAAATTCAATGGCTAAATTAATTTTTGACTGACCTGAACCCGTAACTCCATTTAACCAAATAGTGGCAATTGACATTAGTAACAAAGCAATGGAAACCACTCTTAGTACAGGGATGCCTTCCTGCATGAATCCTTCCCCTTGACCATAGATGGATAAAAATTGATGCGCAAATACATTTAAAATTATACAAACGCATAAAGCAAAACCAAAACTCCATTGCGCAATTTTATTAATTAATGGTATTACTTTATCCTGCATATTTTGACCAATAATATTACTCACCATGGTATTGGAAGTAGCTGCAAATGCCCAAGTAAAGCTACCAAAAAATCCAAATATATTTCGCATTGAATTGGACACTGCTAAGGATTGTTCCCCACGGTGTTCAATCAAAATGTAAAATATTTCCCAACTAATAATGCTGATCATGTATTGCATCATGATGGGGGAGGATTGCACTAAAATAAGTTTGATATAATCCCATTTAATTTCAAAGTTTTTAAATAATTCAAACCTTGCCCCAATCTTTTGATAATGTATCACCAAATAGATGACGAACAAGCCCATCACTTCTGAAATAATGGAAGCATATGCTGCACCATTCAAACCCATCGCAGTAAAACCAAAATGACCAAATATTAAGCTATAGTCAAAAAATATATTAAAGACAGCTTCAGTAGCCGTTCCAATAATTAAAAATTTACTTTGATTGGTACCTACCAGTAATGCATTACGCATTTGATAAATAAACAAAAAGGGGATACCCCAAATTCTAATTTTTAAAAATTCAATAACATTATTGGCTCTTTGGCTATCATGTAATACACTATGAAAAATACTAGGTGCTATAAAATAAGTAAAAGCAATGGCGATGATTGATAATAATATTGAGATAATAACGCCTTGGTTAAATAAAACTCCAATTTCATCCACGCGATTTTCACCTGCACGACGGGAAATAAGCGCTTGTAGTCCATTATTCAATCCTTGCCCCATCACCCCAAAAATCAAGTAAAATACTCCAGTTATACCCCCAATGGCCAATGCTTCGGAACTTAAAGCACCTAAGAAAATATTATTAATGACAAAATTAACCTGCGGAACCATAATCGCTAAAGCAATGGGTAAGGAAATGGCCAATATCTGTTTACTGGAAACTGTTACCTGTAAGGATGGATTGCTATTGGTGCCGCTCATATCGGCAAATCTACAATTAGTTTTTACAATGAACTGCCCCTTTTTTTATAATATTGCATAAGAATTACAGTATGGCAAAGAAAAAAATTGGTATTTACGGGGCATTGGAAAGCACGGCTAATAATAAGGTGGAGGATCTATACCTTGTTGTGGATGAATCTGCTATTGCATTTTCAGTTAAAAATACGAATACAAATACCTACCAATGTTTTGAATACTTTGTCAACGATCCTGAAAATATTGGATGGAATCAATTAGTGGCCTATTTGCAGAATAATTCAAAATTGATTCAAAATACCTACAATAACATTTATTTTGTGATGAATAACAGTAGTTATATTGTTACGAAGAAATATAGCATTGCTGATCATTTATTGTACAAAAATGAATTATCATTACTATATGAAGTTTCGCCAGAAGAGGAAGTGCAATTAGCTCCATTGGCAAATGATAAAATGTTGGTGTATTCAATACCTGATCATTTAAATACTTTGCTTACCCGATCTTTTCCTACCGGCAAATGGCATCATTATACTGAATATCTTTTACATCATCCCAAGGATGGTGTTAATGTAACCATGTTTAATAATAATTTTTGTGTGGTTATTCATCAAGAAGGACATCTCAAATTAATTAACCATTTTAAAGTAGGGGGCGATGATCAAAACACCTATACGCTTTTAAATACTTGTACCAATGCAGGTATTGTACCCAATATTTTTTCATTAACCATTGCAGGATTTGATGCCGAGCAATTAAACTGGATCAAAACTTTACAAAGATATTTTGCGGACACCACTATTTTAATGGCTCCTTCCGAAGGTATTGGCTCTAATTTAAACAAGGAGTTCCCGCATCATACTTACGCACCTTATTTTATATTTTAATGAGAATTATCGCCGGACAATATGGTGGTCGACGCATTCATCCTCCCCAAAACATGCCGCATACCAGACCCACTACTGATATTGCGAAGGAAGGTTTGTTTAATATATTGCAAAATAGGGTGCAATTAGATGGGATAAAAACGCTCGATTTATTTGGTGGCACTGGCTGTATCAGTTATGAACTTGCTTCAAGAGGAGCCGCCGAATTAACCATTGTTGAAAAAGATCCGATCATGTTAGATTTTATCAAAAAAAATGTGGATTTATTGAAAATTGAAAATGTGCAATTAAATAGGATGGATGTATTTCAGTTTTTAGCTTCTTGTAAACAAACCTATGATATCATCTTTGCTGGCCCTCCTTATGCTTTAAATACCATTGACGAATTGCCTAAAATGATTGTGGAACAAAAGCTAATTGCACCTGATGGTTATTTTATTTTAGAACATACTCCGCGCAATGATTATACACAGTTTGCAGGATATAGTTTCCAGAGAAATTATGGTACGACTATTTTTAGTTTTTTTGCTTCTGTGTAACATTCAATAAATTTTTGTAAATTATACTATGTTTAAAGACGAAGCAAGGAAATCCTTATTACAAAAACGTCAAAGTTTATCCCAAATGGAATGTATCAAATGGGATGATTTGTTATTAATACAATTTCAAAAATTAGATTTTTCAAATATTCATACCATTGGAAGTTTTTACCCAATGGAAAAGCACAATGAACCGAATACCATTTTATTAACAAGCTACTTGCAGCAGTTCATACCCGATTTAATCATCGCATATCCAGTAATTGATAAGGTTTTGGGAAGGATGCAATTTTATGAAGCAACGCCGGATCTTCATTTGAATTCTTTGGGTATATATGAACCGCATCAAACTAATAGTATTAGCAGTAATGATATTGATTGCTTCTTAGTGCCATTATTGGGGTTTGATTTATTGGGACATCGGCTAGGATTTGGGAAAGGGTATTATGATAAGTATTTTTCTACTTGCCAACATTCCTATCAGCGAATCGGTATTTCGTACTTTGAGCCTATACCAAATATTCAAGATACCCATGAATTTGACGTACCTTTAACACATTGTATTACGCCTTGGAATAGTTATGAATTTAAATAACCTCTTTTTAAAATCTTTTAGAGTTTTACTTTTACCTTTTGCAATTGTATATGGATGGGTAGTTGCATTTCGTAATTGGCTATATTTTAAACATTATTTTAAATCGGTACAATTTAATGTACCCATGATTTGTGTAGGTAATTTATCATTAGGTGGCACAGGAAAATCACCAATGGTTGAATATCTTTTGTCCATCTTATCTGATGAATATAAAATAGCTACTTTAAGTAGGGGATATAAACGAAAAACAGAAGGCTACGCTTTAGCGAATCAATTTACTTCTGCACTTGAAATTGGTGACGAGCCTATGCAGTTTCACATTAAGTATCCAAATGTGGCGGTAGCAGTTGGAGAAAGACGTATCGAAGCCATTCCGCAATTAATTCAAGATGTGCCCGACTTACAATTAATTATTTTAGATGATGCATTTCAACATAGAGAAATATTGGCTGATTTTAATATTTTGTTGACCGAGTACGATAACCTTTATTGCGATGATTTTTTTATTCCAACGGGCGATTTAAGGGACGAAAGAAAATCAGCAAAAAGAGCAAACATAATTATTGTCACCAAATGCCGAGCTAATTTATCTATTAATGAAAAAGAGGAAATTATTGAAAAACTAAATCCTGATCCACATCAATTTGTTTTTTTTACTACCATTAAATATGATACTCCTTATCATATTTATAATCCATCTTTTCAATGGGATTTAACCATGCGGGACGAAGTACTTCTGGTTTGTGGTATTGCGAATCCACTTCCTTTAAAAAATTATATTCACGAAAACACACATACCTACTATCAATTAAGCTATAGCGATCATCATATATTTTCCATAGAGGATTTAAATGAGATCAAAGAAAAATTCAATCAAATTAATTCAAAGAGCAAATTAATTTTAACTACCGAGAAGGATGCAGTACGACTTGTAAAATATACGGAGGAACTCAACGAAATTCCATTATATGTTTTGCCTATTAAACCTCAATTTTTATTTGGGGAGCAGGGTAAGTTTGATGCGCTGGTTATTAATAATGTTGCACAATTTTATAAAAACAACAATGGGAACTAAGAAAATAACAACAAGAAAGGGGAAACCCACCACAAAAAATACAAATATTACCACGAGTTATACAGGCACTTTAGATATTGCAAAATCGGGTATGGGCTTTGTCATGGTATCCGGTTTAGAAAATGATATACTCGTTTTTCCAACCGATTTTAATACTGCTTTAAAAGGAGATCAAGTACAGGTAAAAATTACAAAAATCAGACAAGGTACTGGTAAAAAAGAAGGGAAGGTATTAGAAGTATTAAAACGAAAACAAGTTTCCTTTTCAGGAACGATGCAAGTAACGAATAAGCATGCCTTTTTTATTCCGAATAGTATACATCCCATGCCGGATATTTATATTCCAATTAAATATTTAAATGGTGCAAAGGATAAGGATCGTGTGATGGTAAAGCTTATTAGTTGGGACAAGGCAAGTCGCAAACCGGAAGGAGAAGTATTAAATATATTTACCCCTGAACAAGAAAATGATTTGGCAATGAAATCGATTGTTGCTGAAGCTGGATTTTCATTAGAATTTAGTGCCGAAACATTGGGTTTTGCGAGATCCTTATCTGATAAAATATCTGAGGCAGAAATTGCCAAAAGAAAGGATTATAGAAAGGTGTTAACTTTTACCATTGATCCAGTGGACGCCAAAGATTTTGATGATGCCATTTCCTATCAAGTTTTACCTAATCAAAACATTGAAATTGGCGTTCATATTGCAGATGTAAGTCATTTTGTACAACCAGGCACTGCGGTCGATAATGAAGCCTTTGAACGCGCTACATCGGTGTATTTACCTGATAGGGTATATCCAATGTTACCAGAACGCATTTCTAATGAATTATGTTCCTTACGTCCTCATGAAGAAAAATTAACTTTTTCGGCCACATTTGAAGTGGATCCAACCGGTGCCATTGTGCAAACCTGGTTTGGTAAAACTATAATATATTCCGATCGTAGATTTACTTATGAGCAGGTGCAGGAAATTATTGACACAAAAGGCGTTGACCCTTCTAGTGATCACGTGAATGAAATTTTATGGTTATTGGATTTTACACAAAAATTAAGACAACAACGTTTTAATAACGGTGCTATTAACTTTTCATCACAGGAAGTACGATTTACTTTAGATGAAAAAGGGAAACCGATTGGTATTACTGTTAAAGAAAGTAAGGAATCACATCAACTGATTGAGGAATTGATGTTAAAAGCAAATCAACTTATTGCTGAAAAAATGGGGAAGATTAAAATTAAAAAGGACCCATTACCTTTTCCATTCCGTATACATGACCAACCGAATGCAGAAAAGCTAGCTCCATTTGTTGTATTTGCCAAAAAACATGGCTATACTTTTAGTATTGATACTCCTGAACATATCGCACATAGTTTTAACCAACTCATGCAAGCGGCTAAAGGCAAACCGGAACAACATGTAATGGAACAATTGGGTATTCGTACCATGGCCAAAGCCGTGTATACGTCGAAAAATATTGGGCATTATGGATTAGGATTTGAAAACTATTGCCATTTTACTTCACCTATACGTCGGTATCCAGATATTTTAGTACATAGGATTGTGGAAACCGTGATCCAAGGGCACCCCATGAATGACGAAAATTTAGAAGAAAAATGTGTTCAGTGTAGTGAAAGAGAACGTGCAGAGATGGAAGCTGAAAGAGCATCGAATAAATACAAACAAGTTGAATTCATGCGTTCCTATGTAGGCCAAAGTTTTGAAGGGGTGATTAGTGGGGTATCTAGTTTTGGATTTTGGGTGGAAACCGTTGCACATAAATGTGAGGGCTTAGTAAGTATCACCACCTTATCAAAATATGATGATTTCAGACACCTTGAATCTGATTATGCCCTAGTGGGATTAAGATCTGGGCGTAAATTTAATATGGGTGATAAGATCATGATTAAAGTGGTTGCGGCCAATTTAGACAAGCGCCAATTAGATTATGAATGGGATATGAGCCCGGTGGTTTAGGTATAAATTTGGTAATACATCATTGGGTAATTTTAACCCATTTTTGGGCTTAATTTATTACCCACAACTGTGGATAAAAGAGCCAAAAATAGACCCCAAATTTTAAAGAAAAAAGGCCTCGAAAAGTTATCTTCGTAATACATCAAAATGGCATTTATAACCAGCATTTTTTGATGTAACGAAAGAAAAATAATATGGAAGATAATTTAGGATTAGAAGCCACACAAGATAGTGATCGCGTTGTAAGGGTCAATATTGAGGAACAAATGAAAACATCTTACATAGATTATTCTATGTCGGTGATTGTAGGTAGGGCATTACCTGATGTTCGTGATGGATTTAAACCAGTTCACCGCAGAGTTTTATTTGCGATGCATGAGCTTGGTAATAACAGCAACAAAGCATATAAAAAATCAGCGCGTATCGTAGGTGAAGTTATGGGAAAGTTTCACCCTCATGGTGATACTGCCATTTATGATACGTTGGTGCGTATGGCACAGGAATGGACCATGCGTTATAAGTTAGTGGATGGTCAAGGTAATTTTGGAAACCAAGATGGTGATCCGCCAGCAGCAATGCGTTATACGGAAGCACGTTTACAACGTATTTCAGAAGCGATGTTGGACGATCTTGAAAAAGATACTGTTGACTTTCAATTAAATTTTGATGATAGTTTACAAGAACCCTCTGTACTTCCAACACGAATTCCGCAACTTTTAGTGAATGGATCTTCTGGTATCGCAGTAGGTATGGCGACGAATATGCTTCCGCATAATTTAAATGAAGTAGTGGATGGTTGTATTGCATACATCGGTAATAGAGATATCACTGTTGAAGAATTAATTCAGTTTGTAAAAGCACCCGATTTTCCAACAGGAGGTATTATCTATGGGATGGAAGGGGTTAAGCAAGGCTTAATGACCGGAAGAGGTCGTGTGGTTGTGCGTGGTAAATGCAATATTGAAACCAAGGCCAATGGCCGTGAATTGATTGTTATCAATGAAATACCTTACCAGGTGAATCGTGATACTTTAACGGATCGTATTGGTCAATTGGTGGTTGATAAAACAATTGATGGCATTACCCATGTGAACAATGAAAGTAATAAGCGTGAAGGTACCCGTATCGTTATTGAATTACGTAAGGATGCAGTTGCGCAAGTGATCATTAATCAGTTATTTAAATTTACCGAACTACAAACTAGTTATGGTATTAATAATGTTGCTTTAAGTAAAGGCCGTCCTAAAATTTTAAACCTTAGACATTTAATCAGTGAATTTGTTGATTTTAGAATGGAAGTGGTTATTCGTCGTGCTAAATTTGAATTAAAGAAAGCCGAAGATCGTGCACATATTTTAGAAGGATATTTGATTGCCTTAGACCATTTAGATGAAGTAATTCGTTTAATTCGTAGCTCTGCTAATCCGGATGCTGCTAAAGAAGCTTTAATGACTGCTGGCTGGGGTATTTCAGAAGTGCAAGCGAAAGCCATCTTAGAATTAAGATTACAACGCTTAACGGGTATGGAGCGCGAGAAAATTAAAGAAGAATTTGATCAGTTGATGAAATTGATTGCTTCTTTAAAAGAATTATTAGGAAGTGAGTATTTACGTTTTGAATTAATCAAAACTGAATTGTTAGAAGTGAAAGAGAAATTCGGTGACGAACTTAAATCTGAAATTCAATACTTAGCGGATGAAATGAAATTGGAAGATTTAATTGAAGAAGAAGATGTGGTTATCACCATTTCTCACTTAGGTTATATTAAACGTACCTCAGTTTCAGAATATCGCCAACAAAAAAGAGGTGGTCGTGGTGCGATTGGATCTAAAACAAGAGAGGAGGATTACGTTGAGCATTTATTTATCGCCTCTACCCATGATACCATGTTGTTCTTTACCGAAAAAGGAAGATGTTTCTGGTTAAGAGTGTATGAAATCCCTGAAGGTGAAAAAACAAGTAAGGGTCGTGCGGTTCAAAATTTAATTCAAATTCCACAGGATGACAAGGTAAAAGCCATTATCGAAGTGCGTAAGTTAGACGACAAGGACTATGTAAGCAATCATTATATCGTTTTATGTACTAAGAGAGGTATCATCAAGAAAACATGCCTAGAAGAATTTAGTCGTCCAAGAGTGAGTGGTGTAAATGCAATTACCATTAACGAAGGGGATGAATTATTAGCTGCGCGTTTAACAGATGGTAATAATGAAATCATGATGGCGGTTAAATCAGGTAGAGCCATTCGTTTCCCTGAGGAAAAAGTTCGTCCAACTGGTCGAGGTGCCATTGGTGTTGCAGGTATTGAAGTTGACAATGATACCGATGAAGTGGTTGGATTGGTTTGTGTAAATAGAGAAGATAAAAATCGTACTATATTAGTGGTAAGCCAACAGGGTTATGGTAAAAGAACGGATATTGACGACTACCGTATTACCAACCGTGGTGGTAAAGGGGTGAAAACAATTAATGTTACTGAAAAAACAGGCAGCTTGGTTGGATTAATGGATGTTCTTGAGAAAGAAGATTTAATCATCACTTGTAAATCAGGGGTAACCATTAGAACCAGTGTTACTGATATCAGAGAAGCGGGTAGGGCAACACAAGGTGTAAAATTAATCCGATTAGATGAGGGGGATGAAATAGCAGCTACTTCAAAAATAGAAGAACAGGATGTGCCAGAATTAGATATTGTGGAAGGTGCAGAATCATCAGCGGAAGCAACGGGTGATGTTATTGCATCAACTTCTAATGAAGGCACTATCGATACTGAAAATAAAGTGGATGATAGTTTAGATGATACTTTAAATAACACCGGTGATGAAACACCAGAAAACTAATTAATTTAATTTCCCCAATTAATATAAAAAAGAAAAAATAGCAACAACCAAAACAAAAAATCATGAAAAAAATTATCGGATTGTTATGCTTATTGACATTTACACAAATGTTATTCGCACAAGACTTTAAAAAAGTTCAAGGCATATTATTATTGAAAAAATTTGATGCTGCAAAAATTGAATATGATAAAGTGGTGACAAAAAATGCTACACTAGCAACAACATCTGATGGTGTTTATTTGAAAGCTTACATTTATGATGGCTTAGCAAAAGATAGTTTATTGTCAAAAAAATTTCCAACTGCATTCGATATAATGAATTCGTCCATCGAAGAATACATGAAAATGGATACCAGCTTTAAGGCTGCAAAAGAATACGGACAAGATCCATTTTTTTCTATTTATTTTAAAGCATTCAAGGATGGGGTAGCAGGCTTTAGTGGTAAAGAATGGAAAAAATCCGCTGATCATTTTGATATTGCAGTAAGATATAGTGATTTAATTTTTTCAAGAGGTTGGGCTAATTCTAAACAAAAGTTTGATACTACCTCGTTAATGTATGCTGGTTATGCGCATCAAAATGCAGGAAATAAAGAAATATGTGCAGCTTATTATAAAAGATTAATTGATGCTAAAATAAATTCAAGTGAATTAATTGACGCATATCGTTATTTATTAGTTTATTACATAGACACAAAGGACAAATCTGGTTTTGATACTTATTATAAAATAACCCAAGGCGCCTATCCTGCTGAAAATTGGTTTGAATATAAGACAGACTATATTGACAAGCATTACAGTATGGAAGAAAAAATTGCATCTTATAATGACATGATTACCGATAATTCAATAACTGAATTTGCTTGTCAAATGTTTGGTGACATGTTTATGGCCGGAAAATCAATGGATGGTGTAAGTGTTGAATTATCAAATTCTTATTTACTTAAAGCGCAAGATGCTTACAAAAAAGCATTTTCAATGAATATGAAAAACTTTGCAGCAGCATTCAATGCGGGAATTAGTTATTACAATCAATTTTCAGTTTTAGACGATAAGGTGGCTGAAAATATCAGAACATTACAATCTTTGAATGCCAACAGACCGGCACCTTCAAAAGATCCTAAAAAGAAATTAGTAGAAGATACTAAATTCAAAGCTTCCGTTGATTCAGTTAAAAAATTAAATGTAGCGCTTGATCAACCCATTTTAGCAAAAGTAGATGCAGCCATTGAATGGATTGAAAAAGCATACAATCAACTAAAAGACCAAGAAAAATTCACCAAACCTGAGAAGAATGTAATCTCAAGATCTGTTGATTTCTTGGCAACTTTATATGGCTTTAAAAGAGACAAGTCGAGAGGAAAGGATCAAAAAGCGTATGATGAGTTTGATGCTAAATATAACTTCTACGATACATTACATGATAAGTACCAATAGGTCATTACAAATAATTTCATCATGTTAAACACATGATTAGTGAAATACACTAGAAAAGCCTCCAGGATAAAAATCCTGGGGGTTTTTTACAAACAGTGGGTGATCATTGATTTTGGGATTTTATATGCGTATAGACCAACTTAGACATTATTCATAACATTTGGACACAGGCATAAAAATAGGTTCAGAGAAGTATTCGCTCTAATATTCTATTTAACATAATGTTAATTATAAGCAATAATATAAGGCAGATATGACTATATAAAGATAGAAATAGACCTAATAGATGTATATAGACTGTATATAGGTTTAGCAGATACTATAATAGATTAGTTAGTGGGAAAAGTTGATGAATTTGTAATCTAAATAGCACATTAACAATATTTAAGGATGCTTTACTTAATTATAATATTTAACCTAATTGGTTGTAGGCTTCTAATAATCGTATTTGGTTTAAAGTACGTTGGTAATTTTGGCCTTCATAAGATGCGCCGTAATAAATATCATTATTCAAATGGTCTGTCAAAAAGCGAAGTGCTTGCATATATATAAGGAATTGACCGCCAAAAAAGAAGTGGTCCATTTCGTAATTGGACAGCTCGTCCTTCATATAATATAAGTAGCCTGATTGTAAAGCCTGCCATTTTTCACCATCCACCCATATTTTATGCAAATCTTTCTCTTCCTCGGAAACTGGACATAAGCAAGTGCGACACATATCGCCCACATCGCTTATATAGTAACCAGACATCGTAGTATCTAGGTCAATCACACATATTGCCTGCTCCTGATTGTCTATCATATTGAATAATACATTGCTGATTTTGGTATCATGATGTGTAACCCTCTTTTTTACGTCCTTATGTTGTATGTAATTATTATAAGTGTCTACATAGTGCTTTAATGATAGCAATAATTTGATCTCTTCCTGGCTTTGCTCAATTCTGTGTGCATTTCCATTTTGAATGGCTTCGGAAAATTGTTGGTACCTAAAATTCAAGTCATGAAACTGCACAAGGGTATCTTTTAAACTATTAGCATCAAAATCCTTTAACACATAGGTGAATTTAGCAAACTGTTTGGCTGCTTCTTCCACTTGTAGTTTATGATCCAATACACTTAATGCATACCCTTCAATTTTATTAAATGCGCGATAATAACCTCCCTCCCATTCAATGAGTGTATTTCCTTGAAGCGAAGGTATTAAATGCGTATATAAGTAATCGGGGTTCGTTTGTTTTATGTAATTGCCAATGGCATTGATATTTGCATCAATGGCTTTGGGATTTTTGAATACATTGTGATTGATGGATTGTAGAATAAATTCACCTTTCGTAGTTTGAACAGAATATGTTCTATTAATAAGCCCTTGCTGTATCGTATCATACACATTCACTTCCCACCCATATAAATCAAATAAATCTTGCATAATTATTTATTGTATTAAAATTACATAAATAAACACTTTGTTAGTACCTTGAACAAGATTATTTAATAACATAAACACTGCTTTAAAATGGATCGTCGCAAATTTATCAATTTAGGAGGCGTAGGAATTTCAAGTTTCACATTATCAGGTTTTATTCCTAAAAATTTGGTGACAAAACCAATTGTCATTGCTACTTGGGATGCAGGTATTGCAGCAAATGCAGGTGCTTGGACGATACTAGGTGCTGGTGGTAAAGCTCTTGACGCAGTTGAAAAAGGTGTAATGGTAACCGAAGATGAAATGAATTGCTGTGTTGGCTTAAATGGGAATCCAGATAGAGATGGTCATGTAACCTTAGATGCATCTATCATGGATCATGAATTTAATTGCGGTAGTGTAGCATTTTTAGAACGTATCAAACATCCAATTTCAGTGGCACGTCGCGTGATGGAAAAAACACCACATGTAATGTTGGTAGGTGAAGGTGCCCAACAATTCGCCATCGAACAAGGATTTAAATTAGAGTCTGGTGAATTATCAAAGGATGCAAAAAATTCATATAATAATTGGTTAAAAAAATCTGAATACAAACCTGTCATCAATATTGAACGCAAAAATGCAATAAGTCAATTGGATGCAAATAAAATGGCTCCGCATCGTTTAAGTAACGGCGAATGGAATCATGATACGATTGGTATGATTGCATTAGATATTCATGGTAATTTAAGCGGCTCTTGCACTACAAGTGGTGCTGGTTTTAAAATGCGTGGTCGTGTGGGGGACTCCCCTGTTATTGGTGCTGGATTATATGTTGACAATGAAGTGGGTGCGGTAGTTGCCACAGGTCAAGGGGAAGATGTAATTAGAGTTGCAGGCGCGAGTGCTGTGGTAGAACAAATGAGACAGGGTAAAACACCCACAGAAGCCTGCAAGATAATAGTGGAACGTATCAATAGAATAAAAAAAGAAAAAGCGAAGGACATTCAAATATGTTTTATTGCGGTGAATAAAAATGGCGATTTTGGTTCTTATTCACTTCACAAAGGGTTTAATTTTGCAGTCCATACCAATGAGGGGAATAAATTACACGAATCAAAATCATTAGATTAATTTTCATTTGTCTAATTTTAATTATGTCAAAAGTCATTTTAGAAATTGCTGTTTTTTCTGTTCAATCCGCATTGGATGCAATACATGCTGGGGCAGACAGAATCGAACTTTGTGAAAATCCAAATGAAGGGGGGACTACCCCATCCTATGGCAGTTTATTAGCAATGTCAAAACAACAAAAAGTCCCAGTTTTCCCAATTATACGACCAAGAGGCGGCGATTTTTTATATACGGATATCGAATTTCAAATCATGAAACAGGATGTCCTAATCGCTAAGGAATTGGGATTTAAAGGAGTAGTGATCGGATTATTAAATTCAGATGGCAGTATTGATAAAATTAGAACAACGGAATTAGTTGCCTTAGCAAAACCCATGCAAGTAAGTTTTCATCGCGCGTTTGACAGGTGTGCTGACCCCATACAGGGACTAGAAGATATTATAGCAACGGGTTGTCATCGTATTTTAACTAGTGGTCAAGTACCTAATGTAACCAATGCGCTTCCTTTGATCAAACAATTAGTGGATCAAGCAAATGGACGTATCATTATCATGCCAGGAAGTGGCGTACGTGCTAATAATATAAGTGAAATTATACAGCAAACTGGCGTGGTTGAAATTCACAGTTCTGCACGAAAAAATACGCCATCTGAAATGGATTTCAAAGTAACATCCATGAATGAAAATTTACAAAGCACGGGTGTTGATTCGGATGAAATAAAAATGATGTTAGGTCAAATTTAAAATCAGAAGCATTGTTGTAATTAATACAACATTCTTGCTCTGATCGTATGTTTTACTTCCTTCAATAATTCAAACGCTGTTTTAGATAATTTTGAATCCACATCTAAAACAACATATCCAATTTCATCATTGGTCTTTAAGTATTGACCAACAATATTTATTTTATTTTTGGACATCACCGTATTAATAGCACTTAATACGCCAGGTACATTATTGTGAATATGTAAAATACGATGCGCGCCATCTACAGGAGGTAAACCAATGGATGGAATACTATGCGAACCATTTGAAACGCCTCTTTCTAAATATTGGTATAATTTAATACTGACATCTTCGCCAATATTTTCCTGCGCTTCCTCCGTGCTTCCACCAATATGTGGTGTTAAAATTACATTGGATAATCCTTGCATAGGGGTTTCGAATTGATCACCATTCTTTTCTGGCTCCCAAGGATACACATCAATAGCAGCACCGGATACCGCTTTTGATTTGATCGCTTTACTTAAAGCATCCAAGTCAACTACTTCTCCCCTAGCATAATTTATTAATATCGCACCTTGCTTAAATTGTTTGATCACATCCGCACTAATTAAATTTTTTGTTTGACTGGTTTCAGGAACATGAATTGAAATAATATCTGAACTACTTACCAAATCCTTTAATGATTTAACCGCTTGTGCATTTCCTAGTGGAAGCTTTGCGTCCGTATCATAAAATTTCACCTTCATCCCCATCGCTTCCGCCATGATACTTGTTTGAGTACCAATATTGCCATACCCAATTAAACCCATTGTTTTTCCTCTTAATTCAAAACTGCCTTTCGCTTCTTTATTCCAAATGCCTTCGTGAGCAGCTTTATTTTTGTCTACTATTTTACGAATCAACATAATGGATGCGCCAATGACTAATTCCGCAACGCTTCTTGTATTACTATAAGGGGCATTAAAAACAGCAACACCTTTTTGTTTGCATGCTTTAATATCTACTTGATTAGTGCCAATACAAAAACAACCAATGGCTTGTAATTTTTTAGCACTATCTAATACTTTTTTTGAAATAAATGTTTTAGAACGAATTCCTAAAATATGCACATCCTTAATTACCTTAATTAATTCCTCCTCACTTAATGCGCCCGATATTTTTTTAACATCCGTATATCCTTGTTCTTTAAAATACTGGACAGCCTTATCACTGATATTTTCTAGAAATAATACTTTGATTTTGGCCTTGGGATAGCTGGTATTGTCAATGTTACTCATGCCACAAAGTTAAAAAAAATAACTGTTTTGTATTCATTAACAATAAATTAGGTCGTTATAGCGTTAATTTGTTGATACTTATTCCTTTTGCACCCTATTAAAAGCGAACAGATGATTGTGAGACTCACCTTAATTTTAGGAATATTCCTTTTAAGTTCTGCTTGTGGAACAAGCCAAGGTCCTAATCCTTTGGTCAATTACCCCTTTGCTTACCAAAAATTAAGCCCTACAGATAAGGAAAAGTTAATGATGGAGGTTAAGGCAAAATATGAAACACTTTTAGGTAAAAAAGGCTTTAGTGGTCAAATTTTAGTCGCTAAAAATGGCCAAGTTGTATTTGAAGATTACCAAGGCTATTCGAATTATAGTAATAAAACTTTAATCCAACCCGAAACACCCATTCATTTGGCTTCCATTTCCAAAACTTTTACGGCCATGGCGGCCCTGAAATTATGGGAGCAAGAAAAATTGGATCTGAAAGCCCCAGTAACAAAATACTTAAATAAGTTCCCTTATAAGGAAGTAACCATTGAACAGTTATTATCCCATCGCAGTGGTTTGGCGGATTACACCTATTTTATGGAAGCAAAAAAGTATGCAACTGTAAGAGTTAAAAACAAAAAAGGTAAATGGGTAAATAAAGTAAATCTCATTAAAAACGATGCTCCATTTAAGTCAGGTTTATTCAACAATCAAGATGTATTGGATTATATGATCACTCGAAAGCCGCTGCCCCAGGCATCTCCAAATCGTGTTTTTAAATATTGTAATACTAATTATGTTTTACTTGCATTAGTTATCGAAAAAATTACTGGTCAATCGTTTCCTATATATATGAAAGAAAACATTTTTAAACCTTTAAAAATGGATAACACTTATATATTTGATGCATCATCCACGGGAATTTATACACCCTCATATAATGAAAGGATGGTGCCATATAAAATTGAGAAATACGATTGTATTTACGGTGACAAAAATGTTTATAGTACTGCAAGGGATATGTTTTTATGGGATAAGGCATTAACCGAGGGTAAATATTTACAACAGGCAACGATGGATATGGCATATGAACCCAAAAGCCCAACCAATAAAGATTACCGTAATTATGGACTAGGATGGCGTATTTTGGTAAATCCCAATGAGGCAAAAATTATATATCATAATGGCTGGTGGCATGGCAATAACACTGTTTTTACTAGGTTATTACGTGAAACCGCTACTATAATTATTTTGGGTAATCGATTCAATAGCGCTATATACAAAGGCAAGCAAATTGCTTCCGTTTTTACAGGCAAGGAGGGTACAACAAGTTTAGAAGAGTAAACTGTGGTTTTTTTGCCTTTTTTTGGAATTTCTGCCCTATTTTTGCATCCCCTTAATTTTAACTACCGAATATAAGTCTAATATGAAAGAATGTATCAATGATTGTTTGTTTTATGCCGTTCCGGCAATGGGTATTGTAGGTTTATTGTATACCTTATTGAAATTCAATTGGGTATCTAAGCAAGATGCTGGTAACGAACGTATGAAGGAGATCAGCACCTATATTGCTGAAGGTGCTATGGCTTTCTTGAAAGCTGAGTGGAAAATCCTTGGCTATTTTGTGGTAATTGTCGCTTTATTGCTAGGATTTATGGCTACTAAAAATGTCGAAAGTCATTGGAGTATTGCTATTTCCTTTGTTATTGGCGCTGTTTTCAGTGCTACTGCAGGATATATTGGAATGAAAGTAGCTACCAAAGCCAATGTAAGAACAGCGCAGGCTGCTAAAACTAGTTTGGCGCAGGCTTTAAAAGTTTCCTTTACTGGTGGGTCCGTAATGGGATTAGGCGTTTCTGGTTTAGCGGTATTAGGTTTGGGTGGTTTGTTTTTAGTGTTAAAAAGCATGTTTTATGTAAATGGAGATCCTTCTGAAATGTTAAGAACCATTGAGGTTTTAACAGGATTTTCATTAGGTGCTGAATCAATTGCATTATTTGCCCGTGTGGGTGGTGGAATTTATACAAAAGCGGCTGATGTAGGCGCTGATTTAGT
>CAXNDZ010000020.1:0-17986 GCA_964201225.1 Chitinophagales bacterium
TGAGTTTCCGAAACTCCAAATCCAAGTTCGATCCTTGGCGAGGCCACAAATCCTTTCAACGAAGTTGAAAGGATTTTTTATTAAAGAGTAAATCAAGCTTGCTTGAATTTACGAAGAAATAAAAAATCCCAACAGTACCGAGCATCGGGACTGTTGAAAAGGTTTGGGTTAGTCCAGTACGGGAAGCAGACAGCCGAACGAAGTGAGTGCTGGCAGGCTTGGCGAAAGAAAAAAGAATAAAGATTTGAGTAAATCAAGCTTGCTTGAATTTACGAAGAAATAAAAAATCCCAACAGTACCGAGCATCGGGACTGTTGAAAAGGTTTGGGTAAGTCTAGATTTTAATTTATTTTGTTTTAAATTAGTAGTTATGAAAAAGTACCTTCTATTATTTCCTATTTACCTTTTGTCATTCCATTTTGCACAAGGCCAATCTTCAGTTGAAAATTTACAAACCGATGTGTTAGTAATTGGTGGAACTGCAAGTGGTATTTCTGCTGGTATTCAATCCGCAAGATTAGGTGTAAACACTTTAGTAGTTGAACCAACGCCTTGGCTGGGGGGTATGTTAACGTCGGCAGGGGTGCCAGCATTTGATGGAAATAATGCCATGCCTGCTGGTTTATTTGGTGAATTTCGCCAACGCTTATATAATTATTATGGAGGAGCGAATGCAGTTGCAACGGGTTGGGTAAGTAATACCTTATTTGAACCACATATCGGAGATAGTATTTTTAAATCAATGGCGTATAGCGAAAAAAAATTAATAGTAAAATATCATTACCAATTTAAAAGTGTGATTAAAAGTGGCAATACCATTATTGGTGCAGAATTCTATCATACAAATACAAGCGCTAAATTAATTGTAAGCGCCAAAAGGGTTATTGATGCAACGGAGTTAGGAGATGCCTTGGCATCGGCTAAAATTCCTTATGACCTTGGTATGGAATCCAATGCAATTACCCGTGAACAGGTAAATTTGGCCGGCGCGAATGATATTATACAGGATATTACTTATGTGGGGATATTAAAAGATTACGGATCACCTCAGCCATTGATTCCTAGGCCCATTCATTATGATTCCACTGAATTTGATGCAAGTAATACCAATTTTTATAAAGACACTAACCGAAAGCGTCCTTCGGTGGATGCAAAAAAAATGTTAGAATACGGGAAGCTACCCAACAATAAATACATGTTAAATTGGCCTATTTATGGCAATGATATTTATTTAAATGTGGTGGAGAAGACACCCAAGCAAAGGGAGGAATTACTTGAACAAGCAAAGCAACAAACACTTCGCTTTATTTATTTTATACAAAAGGATTTAGGGTTTAATCATTTAGCATTGGCGGATGATGAATTTCCAACCAAGGATAAATTGGCCTTGTATCCTTATCATCGAGAATCACGCCGGATGCATGGTATGGTTCGCATGTTAGTGCAACATATTTCTACGCCATTTGATACGCCACAGCCATTATATACGACTGGTATTGCAGTAGGAGATTATCCGGTTGATCATCATCATAAAAAAAATAGTGCAGCACCACAACATTTAGAATTTTTTCCGGTGCCTTCTTTTAATATTCCAATGGGGGCTTTAATACCAAAGGGGGTAAGTAATTTTATTGTTGCTGAAAAGTCAATTAGTGTTTCAAATATAGTAAATGGTACTACAAGGCTTCAGCCATGTGTCATGCAAATAGGACAAGCAGCTGGATTATTAGCCGGATTAAGTATTAAAAATAAGGTGGATCCGAAAAATATCTCTGTACGTCAAGTACAACAAGCCTTATTGGAGGTGAATGGATATATCATGCCTTATAAGGATGTGACACAAAAGGATCGCTATTTTAAAGCGATACAGAAGATTGGGGCAACCGGATTATTGCGTGGTGTTGGTGTGCCTACTGGATGGGCCAATGCCACCTATTTTAATCCTAATGATAAAGTAAAATGGAATGAATTTTCAATTGCATGGAATAAAAAATTTACATCTCAGAAAATGATAAGTGATAGGGAGGTTACAGTTGGAGATGCATTATTGTTTGCAGCTACCTTATCTAATAATACAAGTGAAAAAATAAATAAAACATTTGAATTGAGGTGGCAATTAATCGGGCTTGAAAATTTTAACTTACAAAGGCCCATTTTGCGCTACGAATTAGCAGCTATTTTAGACCAATACAATGTATTCAATATTTTTGATGTTGATATTTACGGAAATTATACGAAGTTGTAGTTCAATTATTTTTCAGGCGTTAACTTTTGCGTATAGGTTTTATTGAACTGGTAGCTAATGGTCAATTTAAAGTTTCTGACATTTGTAATACTATAGCTATCGATGATAAAATTGGGTCCTTCTGTGTATCCTTTATATTTGGTTAAGCCAAAAGGATCAGTAGCTGAAATATTTACATTCACCTTTTTGTTCATTAACTTTCGTTGCATACTAATTTGCATACTTATATTACTTCTTGATATTCCCTGCGGCGTTGCATAGCTATTGTATTTATTATTTGCTTCAATGGTGGTAAGGCTATTGGGCATAAAGCTATAGTTTAGGCCTGTATAATAGGAGCCGCCATCCATATATTTATACTTTATTTTATCAATCGGACTGTATTTGTTATAGTGTATACCTGTGCTCAAATTAACTTTAAACTTTCTAGTGACGGTAATGCCTGACCAAAAATTAACATGATACTCTTCCTGATCAGAAATATTTTGGTAGGTGGTTTGTGTTCTACCTGTAGCCACTAAAGTTCGAATGGTTGTAAATACTTCTTTTACTTTATTGTAACCAAAACTACTATTGATATTTAATTTATTGGTATTGTAACCTAAATTATACTCAATATTTTGCGTTAAAGTAGGTTTGATGAATGGGTTTCCAAAACGTACATTATACACATCTGTGTAATCGATATTGGGGTTTAACTCAATAATGGTAGGCCTTCTTATTGTTTCTCTAAAGGTAATTGTACTGTTTAGTTTAGTACTAAATTCTTTTCTGAATGAAATATTCGGTAAAAATCGCCAATAGTCATTTTTTGTATTTGGAGTAGTGCCTTTAAGAAATTGGAAAGTGGTTAACGTGTATTCAGCTTGTTCGCCAAATGATATTCTCCATCCTTTATTTAAAATAAAAGTAAGGCCAATGCGGCTTGTCGCTATACCTTGATTAAAAATAAAATTACTACTTAACAGCTCATTATCATTAAGTGTATTGGTTGCTTTATTCAAATAGGAGGCGTTTAAAATAGTATGATCATCGTTATTGGTGAAATTAACACCTGCGTTTAGAATTGTCTTTTCATTCTTAGCCAATGGTTTACTGTAATTGGTTCTTATATAATAGGAGGTGGTATAAGTATCAATAAATTGGTTTTGGGTGGAATCCTGACCACTGGGTGTTAAATCGTTTAAAAGATATTGCTGATAGAATCTTTTATCATTCACCCCTTTTCCAAAATTCAGTCCAGTATGAATATTTAATTTTTCACTCTTTAGTTTTGCGCCTTTCCAGTTATAGGTTCCAGAAAAGCCATGATTATAGGTATTGCCATCATAATTGACCGTTCTTTTACTTGCCTTCCATACTTGTAATTTATTATTCAAATTGGTATAGTCCGCATTGGTCACATTGTCAATATTACTTATGATGCCCTGATATACAAGCTCTATGTTTTTTTGTTTATTAATATCAATATTTGATTCAAGTCGGACAGTTGGGCTTGATGTTTTATTGGTATAGTTACTTTTGGAATTGAGGAAATTGGTTGAGTCGGTATATAAATTTTGTCGCGTGGACCTGGAATTACCAATGACATTATATTTAGCAATATTGAAATGCCCATTAAATGTTATTTTTTTTGATTTATAACTTAAATAGGTGCCTCCTGTTCTTTGTCCATTGGTGCCCGCACTTAACCAAAGCTTTTGGTAGTAGCCTACGCGTCCCTTTTTAGTAACAATATTAATTACACTTCCGTCATAGGTAGCATATTCGGCAGGGGGCGTTTGCATTAACTCCACTTTCTCAACCATATTGGCAGGCAAGCTTTCTAGTAATTCTGAAAGTTGTTGTGCATTTAAGTTGGAAGGTTTTTCATCAATTAGAATAAGCGGCGCCTTCCCTTTTACAGTAATACTACCATCTGGGTTGGCGTTTACTAATGGCATATTTTTTAGCATTTCAGCGGTACTTGCACCATTACTCAATGGACTTTCACCAACATTGTAAGTTAAAATACCATCCTTCTCTTCGATTAATTTTTTTTCTGCATACACAATCACCTCGCGTAACATCGTGGAAGAATCTTTTAATTGAATTTCACTAAAATATATTTCATCTTTTTCTGCCCTAAGTAAAATACTGTCAATTGTAAAAATGGCAAAGCCGATTGCTTTGATTTCAATCTGGTAATAATCAAAGGAAATTTTTTCAAAAACAAATTCCCCATTTTTATCAGAAGTTATTATTTTATTGTTGATTGCATTCGATTTAGCGTGCAACATTACCGTTGCCCCTAAAACAGGTTTCCCGCTTTTTGCATCTTGAATAGTACCAGAAATACCGCCTAATAGTGTTGGTTTAATCACATTTTGGCCAATTCCATAGGTTATTGATGACAGTATAAGTAGGAAGGTTAAAGTATTTTTCATTCAGCGGTTCAAAACTAAACAATTATGGCATAAAAAAGGCTTCATTGTGATGAATGAAGCCTTTAAATAAGTGTTTAAATTTTTTATTTTATGGATGCTAGGTCAATAACAAACCTATATTTTACATCTCCCTTAAGCATTCGGTCATACGCCTCGTTTATTTTTTGCATCGGAATTAATTCTATCTCGGACACTATATTATGTTCTGCACAATAGTCCAGCATCTCCTGTGTCTCCTTCATACCTCCAATACATGATCCAATCACACTGCGTCTATTGGTCACCAATGAAAAAGGCTGCACTTTAGGCGATTCAATAGGCAGGCCAACCACCATTAATTTACCATCAATACCTAATAAATTCAAATAGGAGGTATAGTCATGATTAGCAGAAATAGCATCTAGTATAACATCAAAGTAACTATTATACTTACTCATGGCTTCTTTATCGGTACTTACTAAAAAATGACTTGCGCCAAGTTTTTTAGCATCGGCTTCCTTTGTTGGAGATGTACTTATGACGGTAACCTCAGCGCCAAATGACACTGCAAATTTTACACCCATATGACCCAGGCCGCCTAATCCTACTACAGCCACTTTCATCCCTTTTTTTACACCTGCATAAACCAATGGGGAATAGGTAGTAATTCCTGCACATAATAAAGGAGCAACTGCAGCTAGCGGTAAGGATGGAGCTATTTTAAAGGTATAATATTCGTCCACTACAATTTGAGTAGCATAGCCACCCATGGTAATATTATCACTATTCCTTTCCTTATTATTATAAGTGCCTACAAATCCTTCTTCGCAATATTGTTCTAAATCTTTTGCGCATGTTTTACAAGTTTTACAACTATCCACCATCACGCCTACACCAGCAAGATCGCCCACTTTAAACTTTTTTACATTAGCGCCTACTGATAATACTTTACCCACAATTTCATGTCCGGGTACCATAGGATATTGTGAACCACCCCATTCGTTTTTCACTTGGTGTAAATCACTATGACAAACGCCACAAAATAAAATATCTATTTGTACGTCATCTGGTCCTACTGCTCTTCTTTCAAAATTATATACTTCTAATGGGGTATTGGAAGACATTGCTGCATAGGAATTAACTGGTATCATTTCTTTTTCTTTAATGTTTATTAAAATTTACTGGATATGCTTATACCATATGTAGCAGGATCGCCTAAATGAACTGCACCAAAATCGTAGGCATAGGAGATATATTTTTGGTTGAATATGTTTTTCGACCACAAAACAACACTTACTTTATTTTTATTTACGCCCATACTGAAATTATTGATGCAATAAGGCCTTTGTTTTATTTCGTTACTACTATCAAAATAAGTATTCCCTATAAACCTGGTCTCGCTTCTTATAAAACCACTAATTTTTGCATTGATAGTTTTGCTGTATTGTATTGCAATCGCGTTTGTGTTATCTGGCGTAAATACTGGACGCTTACCAGATGCTTTAATTAAAGCATCAGTGATACCCCCATTATATTGGATGATGACACCTTTTGCAGGGGTATACATAATTTCGGCCTCAACGCCTTTGCTATTTAATATACCCGTATTTTTTATGATGGTAATAGCATCTGGTAATACAAGTGTGGGTACTTGTGCGTCCTTAATTTGTATATAGAATAAGGATAAATTTAATTTTAGTGTATTGTTTAACCAAGTATTTTTAATTCCTGCTTCAAAATTATTACTGTGCTCTGGAAGGTATCCTATCAATGGAGGTTGAGAAGGATCAGATCCTAATGGACTCAATCCACCAGTGCGGTATCCTTTACTATACATGGCATACACTAACGAAGCAGTATTTAAATTATAATCCAATGAAATTTTAGGCGACCATGCATTAAAATTGATGCTTGCACTTGTATCCGCTACAATTTGAAAAAAATCAGGGGAGGGATCGTGCTGATAAAAGCCTGCGACTGTTTGGTCTTGTTGCTCGTAATCATTTCTTAATCCAAAAGTTATATTTAATTTACTAGTTAACGCATAGGTTGCTTGTCCAAAAAATGCAATTCCCTTTTTTGTTGTACTAGTACTGTTCATTAATGTAAACAAAGAATCACCAATCATCATTAAATTGGCATCTTTACCAAAACGGGTTCCTTGTTTTACAGGGGCATCTTGGTAAAAAAGATAGGCGCCGGCTGTCCAGTTTAAACGATTGGTGGCAGTTGGAGCGGAACTCCATTTGAATTCTTGCGTATACGCCTTGATATTATTCCAGCTTTTTCCATAATTATTTACAACTGAAATAGCGTCGATGGGTGAAAAGTCGCCATCAATAGGTAAATCATAGTATCTGTAATTTTTTTGGTATGCAGTGATGCTACTGAAATTAATTTTGCTACCAGTATGTTGGATCGCTAAAGAAGTATTCAGTGTATTATCCATCATGGTCGTAATGCCATTTTGATTTAATTTGTATGGATTACTTAGGGCTTCTTCTGTTCCAAAAACTAATGGGAATGCCCCTTTATTTTCACTATTATAATGTTTTACATTTAAAGTGAACTGCCAATTCGTAGTTGGAATATATTTAACAAAGTAATTACCTGAAAAAGTATATTGCTTGTCATAACTGCTTTTATTGAAATCATTGGTGTAAAATCCATCGCGATCATTATAAAGCAAGGCTGCCCCAAAAAATAATTTATCTTTTATAATGGGTGATTTAATATTTGCATTGTACCTGCGAATACCATAATTGCCCACATTCACTTCGCCGCTCCCGGTAACTTTATTGCTAGGCTGCTTGGTGATGATATTAATTACACCACCCATTGCATTTCGTCCATACAAGCTTCCTTGAGGCCCACGTAGTATTTCAATGCGTTCGATGTCGTTTAATGCTGGTATATAGGTATCTAAATTAAATTGGTTCACACCATCAATATAGGTGGCCACTGCTGGGTCATAGGAAGTGGTGGCTATACCTCTAATGGAAACTACATCACGATTGTCACCTGGATCAGCACTATATAAATTTGGTACAAATCCACTGATGTCCTTGTTGTTCCAAAATCTAAACTTTTCAATTTGTGTACTATTAAATGCTGTGATACTGATAGGTACTTTTTGTAGTAGTTCTTCTTTTTTTTGTGCAGTGATAACGACATCTTCTAATTGCACTAATGCATCCCCTAATTTAATAATTTGTATTTCATTCAAGTTTGTTTTAGCTGTAATCGTAATTGAATTTATACTAGTTGCAAAACCTAAAGAAGTAATGGCTAATTCATATTTTCCTTCTGGAATATTATTGAATGTGACATGTCCATTGCTATCAGTTAGATTTTTAAATGAAGTGTTGAGTAAACTAGCCGTTGCGCCAATAACTGGTTTTCCGGAAAGCGAAGTGATTTTGGTTTTAAAATTGCTTTGACTATTCGCAAAAAAGTAGGCAAAAGAAAATAATAAGGTAAGGAAAGAAATTTTTTGGAATATCGCTTGTGGGCGCTTTGTTTCAAACATGAAAAATGAATTTAGGGAGTAAAGGTAGTTTCTTATGATAAATATTGTGTTGCATTTGCTAATTAATTGTGCATTTCAGATTTATAGTTTAGTGGTTTGTTTAAAAAGCTTCAAATATCTAATAAATGTATTATACAATAACTAATAAGGCAAGTGGGTCAATACTAATTTCAAGGGTTGCACTTTCCGTCAGCAGGGCTTCTCCATCCATATGTAAAGGCACCATTCCCATATACTGAACAGTAATTGATTTTATAGATTGTATATTAACTTTTCTTGACTGATGAATTTTTTTACTAAAAAGCTGCATGACCAACAATCCGGCATTTAAAAGATGAATGGGTTTGATTTTTACCATCTCTAAATAAGCATCTTGTAAATCTGAAAAGGGGGAAATATAGGCATTATTTCCAAATTGGCTGGCATTTGCAAATGTGAGTGAATATACTTTCTGCATGGGGCCATGATTGATACTAATTTCAATTGGTTTGTAAATTATTAAAGCTGATATGGTCGCTTTGATATAATTGAAAAATCCTCTTTTTTTACTTTTTGCGAAAAGCTGTGCCACTTTTGCATCGAATCCAATTCCTGCGGTACAAAAAAACATTTTATTATTTAGTAAACCAACATCAATTGCTATTTCATGACCATTCATGGCTTTGTCAAGTGCAGCTTCAAATTGTAGTGGAATATTTAAGTGTCTGGCTAAACCATTACCGGAGCCGATAGGTATAATTCCTAAGGGGATTGTTGTTTCAGTTAAAACAGATGCCACTTCATTCACAGTACCATCACCACCAACCGCAATAATCCTACTTGCTTTATCTTCAATTGCAATTTTTGTAAAAGAAACCGCTTCCAAAACTTTGGTTGTTACCCAAACTTTACTATTTGGAATAGTGTGTAATTTTTTTAAAATATTTGCCTTACGCGCTGCATTATTATAGCCTGCGTTGGGATTATATATAAAATGTAACATGTGCTGTAAAATTATTTAATATAATGGGTAATTACCTCATTTATTTAAATAATTAAGTTGTTTTTAGTCATAAATGAGGTAAGTCATTTGATTTCCTTTATCGTAAAAATTACTACCTTAGGGCATCGAAAAAGTAATAGTTATAATGATATGCTTATTTTTAATAGCACCAAAAAAAGGCGAGTTTATATCATTATTTTATCATCATTTCATCATCATTTCATAGTGTGTTCGCATATGTTGCTAAACAAGGTGTCATTTTTTAATCAAGCATTTATTTATGCGTAATTTTTTACTTTTATTTTTTATTATAAATAATTTTCAATTACATGCGCAGATAGATACGACAAAAAAGGTATTACCCGATGTGGTGGTTTTTGCCAATAAATTCCCTACGCTTTCAAAAAATATTGTACAAAAGGTTGACTTTATCACCGATAAAAATGCAATTAATCAGCAATCCAATACGGGCGACATTTTAACACAATCAGGTCAAGTATTTGTTCAAAAAAGTCAATCAGGTGGTGGAAGTCCAGTGATTCGTGGCTTTGAGGCCAGCCGTGTATTGTTAATGGTAGATGGGGTTCGATTAAATAATGCCATTTTCAGAGGAGGGCATTTGCAAAATATAATTACCATTGACAATATGATATTAGATAGGGTGGAAGTGATTTATGGTCCATCCTCTACTATGTATGGTAGCGATGCTTTAGGCGGTGTAGTAAACATGTTTACTAAAAAACCCAAATTAGTGGACAGTGCCCATTGGAAAGTGAATGCTAATTTCATTCAGCGTTATGCTTCAGGGCAAAACGAAAATAGAACCCATTTGGATGTCAATATTGCGAATAATAAATGGGCCTATTTAACCTCCTTTACCTATGGAAGTTTTGGGGATTTGCGTCAAGGAGCCAATAGATCTTCGGCTTATCCTGATTTTGGGAAACGCTCTTTTTATGTGGTCCGAGAAACGGGTGTTGATCTGGTTAAAGTAAATGAGGATGCGAATATTCAAAAATTAAGTGGGTACGATCAAACTGATTTATTACAAAAAATACTTTTTAAACCCAATCAAAATTCAGAGCATTTATTAAATTTCCAAGTTTCAAATTCATCCAATATAAATAGATACGACCGGCTTACAGAAACAAGCAAAGGATTACCTGTTTATTCAGAATGGTATTATGGACCTCAAATTCGAAATTTGATTTCCTATAAATATAGTGCAACCAAATTGCCTGGGTATTTTAGTGATTTGATGATTACAAGTAGTTTTCAGAATATTGAAGAAAGTAGAATTACACGTAAATACAATACCCCCTCAAAAGATTCCCGTTTTGAACGCGTTAATGTGTTGGGGGTGAATGCTGATTTACTGCACACGCAAGCCAATGGCGATATTCATTTAGGTATTGAATCCTATACTAATATTATAAAATCAACAGCGCAGCGTGTTAATATTGAAACAAATGCTTTGAGCAAAATAACCACAAGATATAGCGATGGCCCTACCTCCATGAGTTATAATGCATTGTATTTGCAACAAACTAAATCATTAGCTAAAAATTGGGTATTGAATGATGGTATTCGACTCAACTTGGTACAATTAGATGCAAGCTTTGTTGATACTAGCTTAATGCACTTCCCATTCACTAAAGCAATTCAAAACAATATTGCAGTGACTGGAAATTTGGGTATTGCTTATAATGGGGAAAATGGGTATCGTGCTACAGCTGGTTTAAGTAGTGGATTTAGATCCCCCAATGTAGATGATTTAACCAAAGTGTTTGATACAAGAACAGGCTATGTGGTTGTGCCTAATAAGGACTTAAAATCTGAGTACACCTATAATGCTGAAATTAATATATCACATACTGGAAATATAGCAAGTTGGGGTGCAAGCATTTTTTATACTTGGTTTAATAATGCGATTGTTGTCAGTAAATACAAATGGAATGGTCAAGATAATATCTTGTACCAAAATATTTTAAGTGCGGTATACGCACCACAGAATCAAGCCAGTGCTAAATTGTATGGATTTAATTTAAATGGTAAAATAAAATTATTTTATAACGCTCTTTTACAAGGTACTTATACGTATACCAAGGGGACTTATAACAATGGAACAACCTCTATGCCATTGGATCATATTCCGCCTGCATATGGACGGATTGGTTTGAAAAAAGGGGGTGATAAATTTAATGTCGAAGGGTTTATATTATTTAATGGTTGGAAGCGCATACGTGATTACAATTTAAATGGGGAGGATAATGAAATATACGCCACAGCAGATGGGATGCCTAGTTGGATGACTGTCAATTTCTCAAGCTATTATAATCCATCCAAAAAATTAAGTTTGGGTGTACAGATTGAAAATATTGCTGATAAAAACTATAGGTATTTTGCGAGTGGAATTTCGGCAGTGGGCCGAAACTTTATTCTAAGTTGTAGATTATCTTTTTAAAATGATTCCCATTTGTGCGAGTAATTGATTGTTTTTCCTGTTTATTTAGTTAAATTTAATAATAATTGAAACTAGTGCGTAATTAATTAGCTATGGCAAATCCGAGTAGTATTAATTACAAAAATAATTCACGAATAAAATATTTCTATGAAACAAAGTGTTTTTTTGACAATGTTTTTAATGGGCTTGCTTATTGTTGGGCATAATTTTGCACAAACAAGTAAGCGTCCTAACATCTTAGTCATTTTTTCAGATGATCATACCAATCAATCTATTAGTGCCTATGGAAGTAAGTTGATGCAAACGCCGAACATAGATCAAATAGCAAAACAAGGTGCAATTTTCAAACATACTTTTGTAACCAACTCAATATGTGCACCTAGTAGGGCAGTGCTTTTAACAGGAAAATACAGTCATATTAACGGTTTGATTGACAATCGAGCTAATCGTAATTTTGATGGTAGTCAGGTGCAGGTTCAAAAACTATTGGGCCAAGCCAATTACCAGACTGCTTGGATTGGTAAATGGCATTTACAAACCTTGCCTGTAGGTTTTGATTATTGGAAGGTGTTGCCTGATCAAGGTCATTACTTTCAACCCGATTTTGTGGAAATGTCGAAGGATACCGTGAGATACAATGGGTATGTTACCAATTTAATCAGTGATTTTTCATTAGGCTGGTTGGATAAACGCGATACTACAAAACCTTTCTTTTTAGTGGTGGGTGAAAAAGCAACGCATCGTAATTGGATGCCAGCAGTAGAAGATTTAGGGGCGTATGATGCGCAACAATTTCCTATGCCTGATAACTTTTTCGATACTTATGAAGGCCGAACAGCAGCGCTTGAACAAGATATGACGGTCAATAAAACCATGACTATTAGGGATGATTTAAAGATGAATATTAATTATGATCAACCAGGTATGTTTGGACGTTTAACCCCGGCAGAAAAATTAGTCTATAAAAATTATTATGGAAAAATTGCATTAGAATATGAAAAAGTGAAATCGGATTCAATTGCATTAATCAAATGGAAATACCAACGCTATTTAAAAGATTATTTAGCCACGGCCAAATCCTTGGATCGTAATATTGGTCGGATATTAGCCTATTTGGAGCAATCAGGTTTGGCGGAAAATACGGTGGTGATGTATGCGTCGGATCAAGGCTTTTATATGGGAGAACATGGTTGGTTCGATAAAAGATTTATGTATGAAGAAAGTTTAAAAACACCTTTTGTATTAAAATATCCTAAACATATAAAACCTGGTACCGTTGTGAATGATATCGTAGTGAATATTGATTTTGCACCTACCTTTTTGGATATCGCTGGAATTAAAGCGCCAGTTGAAATGCAGGGAAAAAGCTTTTTACCACTAGTGACAAAATCGGGAAAGGTTGAAAATTGGCGGACTGCAATGTTCTACCATTATTACGAGTATCCGCAGCCGCATAAAGTGCCTCCTCATTTTGGTATTCGAACCATGCGATATAAGTTGATTCGATTTTACGGACCAAGGAATGAGTGGGAATTGTATGATTTAAAAACGGATCCTACTGAAATGCATAATATTATCCATGATCAAAAACAAGCAAATACAATCATTGATTTAAAAAAGCAGTTACGTTCTTTAATTGTTGAATATAAGGATACCGAAGCTTTGCAAATTTTGAATAGTAATTAAGCACTTACTTTTTGAGTGCGCCCACATTGCTGGAGAATATCTTAACGGCAATGGCAAGTAGTATTACGCCAAAAAATTTACGAACAGCGAGTAAGCCGCCTGGTCCTAATAAACGTTCGATATAGTTGAGGGATTTTAATACTGCAAATACAATTACTAAGTTGACCAATATACCCATTGCGATATAGAATTCGTCGAAGTTCGCTTTTAATGACATAATAGTAGTAAGTGTTCCACTTCCTGCAATAATTGGAAAAGCAATTGGTACTACTGCACCTGAATGCGCATTCTTATCCCCTTTAAAAATTTCATGCCCCAATACCATTTCAAGCCCTAGTAAAAATATGACGATGGATCCGCCCACGGCAAATGATTTTACATCGAGGCCTAAAATTTGTAAAAAAGGTTTTCCTAAAAATAAAAATAGGATCATTAATGCCCCCGAAATAAGGGTTACCCTTAATGATTTAATGGCGCCCGACTTTTCCTTCATGGCAATCAGTAAGGGAATAGATCCTACGATATCTATCACTGCAAATAAGGTGAATATGACAGTAAGTAATTGGTCAAAATGAAAGTCCATAAAAAAGCTTTGTATGAAGATACAAAGCTTTTTTAAATTGTTATGTATATGTTATTTCAATCTCAGACCAATCATGAGCATACGCCCAATTGTATTGTAACCATTAATTTCTTGAAATACGGCGTTGGCTAAATTTTGTCCGTCAGCGTACAATAATAGATGCTTGTTGAGCTTGTATTGAATATGCGCATTGAGTAAGGTGTAGCTCTTTAAGCTAACATCCGCTGCTGCATAACCACCCACATCGTATCGCTTGCTTATATATCTGGCTGCCATGCTAAAATTTAATTTAGGGGATACTTCATAGGTCCATTGAATACCTGCTGTATTTTTTGGACGTTTTAATAAGTAGTTATACGTTATCGTATCCTTAGTGGTCACTCTGTTTTGATTGGTTTCTTGTCCATTCATTAAAGTGTAGTTGGCAGAGAAATTATTTTTTTCATTGGCTTTCCAATTGAATTCTAGTTCTAAACCATTTACTTTTTGTTGGATATAATTGAAAAAATTATAATCAATATAATTATAGTCTATTCCGTTTTCTATGGTTCTATTGTAATAAACGGCTCTTATAAATAAAGGGTTGGTTTTGTACTCCATTCCTATTTCTCTATTAAAAGATTCCTCCGGTTTTAATTTTTCATTATAACTTAATTGATACAGTGAGGGCGCTTTGTATCCTGTGGAAGCGCTTGCCATGAATCGAATGTTTGCATTTAATTTATAAGAAGGACTTATAGTGAAGGTTTGGTTGGACCCGTAACGATTATGTTTGTTGTTTCTGCCACCTAGTTCTAGTAGCCACTTATTGGAGGCATCATTTATTAATAAAGAGCTATACAAGGCAGTTTGGTACTGAAAAGTGTCTTTAAAATTATCATTATAAGGCCCCCATTTACTTATGGATATATAAGTTTGATGATAGGATCCGTATCTAAAGTCAACTCCGGAAATCCATTGTATATTTTTTGAAATTGATTTTGAAAAAAAGGCATCCGCGAAATGCGATTTTCCAGCATATTGGTTGTCTTCGAAAACGGTATAAGTTTTATCAACGCTATCATTTTTATATTGCCTGTCCTGTGTACTTAATTGGTATTGCAATTGAAAAACAGTTTTTTCTTTTTTGTATTTCAAAATAAAACCTGTGAATTTGGTGGCATTATTGAATTTTTCGTCTTTATCATCTTTAAAAGTGCCATAATCAATATCGGCGTTGTAACTTGTCTGTTGCGTGAAAGCTTTTAAATTCCAATTTTGGTTAAAAGCATAATTGATATTGGCAAACCAATTATTATTGCGATAGCCATCTTTGTCAAAATTATTTTTCCCAGTCAAATCTGTGGCAGAAGAAAATCCTTTTGCAGATTCATTGCCGAATCCAACTGCGTAATTCAACTTTCCAATGGTGCTACTATGTTGCGCATTCATTTTTCTTGTACCATAACTGCCTGTACTAATATCTCCGGAGAAGCTTGGGATAGATTTATTTTTGGTGATAATATTAATTACACCACCAATAGCATCTGAACCATACAGGGTACTTTGTGCACCTTTTAAAATTTCAATGCGCTCAATCAAATTCAAGGGTACTAAGTTCAAATCAAACTCATTGCTAATCATAGAAGGGTCACCTACGGGCATGCCATTAATTAAAATTAAGGTACGACCACTGGAAGCGCCGCGCATGTAAATGCTTGGAACGGTTCCTGCATTACTTAAACTGCCGGGCAAATACAAGCCCGCTTGTTCATTTAAAATTTGTGCAATGCTTCTGCCAGCATTGGCCTGAAGTGCTGCTGCATTAATTACCGTGACCACTTTACCAGTTGTGTTTTGTTTCTGCTCCACTTTGTTAGCAGTGACAATCACTTCATCCAGTGAAATTACGGTGTCGGAAATTTTTTTAATTGCGTCTTTTTGTTGCCCAAAGAGAAGGGTGGTGGATGCGATGAGGCATACCGAGAGCGTGATTAATTTTTTGCTCATTGTTTTGTTTTTTTGTTGTTAACAATGAGCTTCCTGGAGAAAGAGAACCATAATGAATGGTTATGCAAATAGCAAATCAAAAAATAACTTTTAAGTTATCCAATGTTATGCAAATGCAAAATCCATTTTTTACAATCCCTGCTTTTTACCCGAAAGCTGTTGATGTATTCATTAGGCAGGTCTTCTGGCTTGTTCTTTTGAATGCATCCTTCCCAAATTGCTTCAGTGGATATATTGCATTGATTGCTTTTGGCAATGAACTCACAGCTACGGGAATAGCCCCCGATTTAAACGGGGTTCCCTTTTAATCATTTTCATGAACCTAATTCCAAAACAAACATAACTATAAAAAAAATTGGCTAACCAAGTAATTATTAACTCATTGTTGAAAACTTAAAAGCTTTTTGTTATATTTAAGCTTATAAATATAGCTAGTTGCTTATATATGATCTAGGCAATTTTATCGTAAAGTAAATTATTTGAATATCTAATCGCTTAAGTATGAAATCAAAACAAGGCATCAATTTTTTTAGTTTAACCATGATTGTGGTCAGCCTTGTTATTGGTATGGGTATTTTCAAAACGCCAGCAACCATTGCTGCAAAATCTGGAACACCCCTTATTTTTTTTAGTGCATGGTTGATTGGAGGAGTCATTGCTTTATTTGGTGCTTTGACTTATGCTGAAATTGGGCAACGACTTCCAGTAATGGGTGGTTATTATAAAGTATTTGCGCACTGCTATCATCCAGGCGTAGGATTTACCATTAATGTTTTAATACTAATCAGTAATGCAGCCTCCTTAGCTGTGGTGGCATTAATTGGCGCTGATTATGTGAGTGATTTATTATTTGGTCAACCTTCTGGGACCCTTTTTAATATTGGCGTCGCTTCTTTATCAGTAGCCTTATTCTATGTTGTTAATTTGCTAGGATTAAAAACGAGTAGTCGCACACAGAATATTTTAACGGTCGTGAAAATCGCTTTAATCGTTTTATTAATTTCTTCTTTATTTAAAGGTGTTACGGTTCCCCCGCATGGCATTAATGAGGGAAAAATTTATACTTACGATGGTACCAATGGAGCACTTTTATTATTAGTAAGTTTGGTTTCCGTTTTTTTTACCTACGGAGGATACCAGCAAACCATCAATTTTGGGTCTGAAGTTGCCTCTGGAAAAATTATGCAAAAAGGAATTGTAGTAGGTATTCTGGTCGTGTTGTTTTTATACCTCACCATAAATTATACTTATATCAAAGTGATTGGTTTTGATCAAATGAAAAATGCGAATGCCATTGGCTCTTTATTGTTTGAGGCTTGGTTTGGTAAATTAGGGGCAAAGGTTTTTGATTTTGCGATGGTGTTAAGTGTGTTGGCTTATGTGAACGTAATATTGATGAGTAATCCTCGTGTCATGTTTGCCATGAGCGAAGACAAAGTTTTGCCTGCGATATTTCAAAAAAAGCATCCCAAAACGGAAGCCTTGATTCCTGGGTTAACCTTGTTTGCTTTAACCACCATATTAGTGACATTTTTTGGCAAAGGCGTTGATGATGTATTGAGTTTTAGCATTTTTTTGGATTGTTTGGGAATGAGTACTTCCGCAGCCACTTTATTAATATTAAGGCGTAAAAATCAGGGAGATGGATCGGTCACTGGGTATTTAAAAAGATGGACCCCAGTTTTTTGTGTGATTTTTGTGTGTGCCTATGCCTTTGTAGCGGTTGCGGTAGTCATTGATAAACCTTATTCCGCCCTAACTGCCATAATTTTAGTTGGGCTTGTTTCTATTATATACAGGCTGTTTTATTATAGAAAGACCTCATTAAAGTAATTTTTTATAAATTTTATTCCGTTTCTACGCTAAGGATAAGTTTTTTTAGCCTTTCATCGTCCAATATTGCTGTTCAGCAGACCGCTTTTCCGTCTGTCTAAAAATATGGAAACTAGGCGGTATTAGTTTACTTTTGTAATCTCAAAAGAAGTTCAAAATATAATTAAGTCGATGAAATACATTTTTTCTATTTTAATCCTAGGAATTGGCATCCATTTACAAGCACAAAACGGGGCACCTTGGGATTTAAAAACATGTGTTGAATATGCC
>CAXNDZ010000021.1:0-16773 GCA_964201225.1 Chitinophagales bacterium
GATTTTAATAAACTTAAATTAACTGGCTCATATAATGTGCGTAATGTTTGGACGCAAAAAGAAGCAGCCGCTAATGCAAAAAGTTTTAAAGCAACGGTACCACATCATGGGGTGGTGATGTTAAAATTAACGCCAACGAAATAATTAAATGTAACTGTATGAAGAAATATTTTTCAATCCTCTTTGTAGGAATAATTTTCATTTCATTTAGTGTTAACAGTAATGCGCAGCAAAATAGTCAGGCGGCAACGCAAAATGATAGCTTATTTCCAAAAAATATTCCTGCCTTATTATTATCAGGCAATGGCACTGTCATCAAAACAAAAAAGGAATGGGAAAAAATACGCCGACCGGAGTTGGAAAAGTTACTTGAAAATGAAATTTATGGTTTTGTACCCAATGCGGATATTAAAATGACCAGCGCAGTTGTAGAGCAAGATGATAATGCGCTTGGAGGAAAAGCAATTCGAAAGCAAGTTAAAATTACTTTCACCAATGCAAGCAATAAAACATTATCAGTTGCATTGATAATGTATTTACCTAAGGGCTTAAAAAAATTTCCTACTTTTTTAGGCTATAATTTTAATGGCAACGAAACCATTTACCCGGATCCAATGATTCAAGCAAGTCCTATATTGAATGGGAATAACAAACAAAGTGGAAGGGATTCTTTGAATTGGCCAGTGGCAAGCATCATTCAGGCTGGTTGTGGTGTTGCAACCATGTATTATTGGGAGGTGGCACCCGATAGGGAAGATTTTACTACTGGCATCTACCCATTATTTTATCAACCCAATCAGGTAGCACCATTGCCAAACGAGTGGGGTGGATTAGCTTCATGGGCTTGGGGATTATCAAAAGCAATGGATTATTTACAATCAGATAAACAGGTGGATGCAAAACGTGTTATTGTATTGGGACATTCTCGACTAGGGAAAGCAGCAATATGGGCAGGTGCAAAAGACCAGCGATTCGCAGGCGTTATTTCCAGTGGTTCAGGTGCGATGGGGGTATCTATTTCAAAAAGTAAAAAAGGTGAAACCTTAAGTGCCGTTATTAAAAGATTTCCAAGATGGACTGCAGGTAATTTTAAAAAATACTTAAATCAGGATGCGAATTTACCATTTGACCAACATATGGTGGTTGCCATGGTCGCACCGAGACCAATCTATATCAGTAGTGCTTCTCAAGATCAATGGGCCGATCCTTCACATGAATATTTATCAGCCTATTTATCAACGGAAGTATATGCTTTATACGGTTATCCAAAATGGTCGTATCAAGCGCCAAAAATCCAAGAACCCATTCAAGGTCGCGTATCGCAACATATCAGAGATGGTAAGCATGATATACTGCCTTATGACTGGAATTTGTTTTTAATATTTGCTAAAAGAGAATTAAAGTAAAACCAAGATGCAACAATATTCACTCAAATCTTTTATTTTCATTTTATTATTTTGTTTTTTTAATATTACTGGCAAAGCGCAAAAGGGGAGTTCAAAGGCAATGTTGCAATTAGATGTGAATTGGGCATCGCATCTGAAACAACATGATTTAGTTTGGAATAGCATCCCCAAAGATTATTTCGCAGGGGCCTATGTGGGTAATGGATTACTTGGTACAATTTTATTTAAGGATGATCAATTACCTAATACACTAAGGTTTGAAATAGGACGCACTGATGTGTATGATCATAGAACTGCTTCACCGAGTGCTTATGAAACCAGTCGTTTGCCCATTGGTCAATTATTATTGACTACTGCTGGCGTTGCAACAAAAGTGAATATTAGAACTGATTTATGGAATGCAGAAATTGTAGGTGAACTTACAACTACAAAAGGAAGTTTAAGTTTTAGATGTTTTGCGCCTTCTAGTGAGGAGTTAATTATTGTAAATTTAAAAACAACTGGGAATGAGTCAGCTGCTAAATTTACATTTCGTCCGCAATTAGCACAAAGTGCCAGATATATTGCAAAGCGTGCAATGGGTTTAGAGTTGAATGTAGTGTACCAGCAAAACCCAAATTTTATAACGCGCAATGAAGGTGATATTGAAGTGGTAACACAGCCCTTATTAATGGGAGATGATTATGCAACCGCATGGCGTGAACAAAAAAATAGTAATGGGGATCGTACTGTTTTATTAACAGTGGCGAATAGATGGGGTAAGTATCGTAAATCAATGTCAGGTTCAGCAATAGATGCGGTGGCTACTATTAATGCAGCAAAAAATAAATCTATTAAAAATATTGAATCAGCGCATCGCAATTGGTGGCATGCTTATTATCCAGCAAGTTTTGTGAATTTCCCGGATGCACGTTTAGAAAGTTTTTATTGGATACAATTATACAAATTAGCGAGTGCTACACATCCTGGAAAACCAGTGATTGATTTATTAGGCCCCTGGTTTAAACCCACTGCATGGCCCTTGGTTTGGATGAATTTGAATGTGCAATTATCTTATTTCACGATGGGGGTTACGAATCACACTTCATTGGAAGATAATCTATATCAATTATTAGATCGCCATACGCAACAAATGATTGACAATGTTCCTTTGGAATTCAGAAATGATTGTGCAGGTATTCGAAACCCAGTAGGCTATGATGATTTATACAATCCCTTATTTATTACAAGTGATAAAAATAATGTGAAGGAGGGAATGAATATCATAGTTCTTCCATGGTTAATGCAAATGTATTACTTACATAATAGAAGATTGATGGATGATACAAGGTTGCGCGAAAAAATATATCCTTTGATGCGTCGTGCATTTAATGTGTATATCAGAACAATGATTAAAGGGGAGGATGGATTATATCATATTCCTTATACGTATTCCGATGAGTATGGGGATGCAAAGGAAACGAGTTTGAATATTGCATTAGCCAATTGGGGATTTAAAGCCTTAATTGCAAGTGCAGAAAGGTTAAAAATAAAAGACAGTTTACTACCTGTATGGAAGGATCATTTAGCGCATATGGCAGATTATAATATCAATGAAAATGGTATTATGATTGGGAAGGATAAGCCCTTAGCAAGTTCGCACCGACATTTTAGTCATCTTTTTACCATTTTCCCATTATATGATATGACCAAGGAAAATGCGCCAACACGCATTCCATTAATGGAAAAGTCCATTACTCATTTTACAAGTTTGGATGGAGACAATTGTATGTATAAGTTTTCAGGTGCAGCTAGTTTATGGGCTAGTTTAGGAAAAGGGGATAGCGCCTTATTCTGGTTGAATAGGTCATTGGAAATTTTACCTCGTTTTGGTAAACCGCCAGGACCTTCAAGGATTCCTTCCCTAACACAAAATACATTTTACAGTGAAAGAGAAAATCCCACTTTTGAATCACCTATTGCTTCCTCAAGATCCATGTTGGATATGATGATTCAAAGTTGGGGTGGTATTATACATGTATTTCCCGCAATGCCTAATAAATGGCAGGAGGCAAGTTTTTATCAGCTTAGGACCGAAGGCGCTTTTTTAGTGAGCGCCCTTAGAAAAAACGGTCAAACAAAGTTTATACATATCAAAAGTTTGGCGGGCGAACCCTGTATTATTCAATCTGATTTAATGCAGGATGTCAAATTGGAAGGGCCGCCATCAGTTCAATTGCTTAAAAAAGGCAATAAATGGGTGCTAACACTTAAAAAAGGTCAGGAAGCCGTTCTGTATTCAGGTGTAAAACCAGCGGCTTTTGTGATTAAAGCCAATTCCTTGAATGTCAATGAAATGAATAGTTGGGGGGTAAAATGACCTTAAAATTTGCCGTTTTTACCCTTATTTTCTTACAATTTTCTTTAAATTTAATATGCCTTTGGTGTGGTATTTAGCTAAGCGAAAACGATTTCGTAAATAAGCGATACCCCTCATCAATTTGACTGCTAATTAAAGCTCTAACTTATTAACTTTAAGTGTCGTTTTTTAGCGCCTCATTGCTTGATTATTAACAATTTATGAATAGAGATTTAAAATGAAAATTAATTTAAATGAATCCTTAGTTATTTTTCTACTATTTCTATCCCCTGTGCACAATTTTGCACAAACCACTTGGGTGGATGCCGTAGATAAACATGGGAGAGAAGTATTTATGCCAGCAGATAAATACAAATGGGATTGGGGCCAAGCTACTTTTTTAAATTCTTTGATTCATTTATACAATGCTAAGTCGCCAGCAGAAAAGATAATTTATTTAAACTATGTAAAAGTGGCCATGGACGCAACCTATAATGTGGCCAATGGTAAACATCCAAATGCAGTTGCTTCTGCGCATGGAATGGCTTTTTTAGCGAGATTAACTGGAGATAAAAAATATCTCGATAAGTCTAATGAAATTTATGCAGATTATTTAAAAATTCCACGCGCTGATAATGGAGGAGTTTCACATCGTGCTGAAACAAATGAATTATGGGATGATACTGTTTATATGTTAAGTATGTATTTGCTTGAAATGTATCGATTGACCAATGATGAAAAATATATTGCAGAATTTTTGCACCAATTTGATGCACACAATGAAACATTAACTGATAAAAATACTGGATTGTGGGTACATGGATGGGATGCCGATAATGAAGATTATAATGATGGTTGCAGTAATCTAGGTTGGGCCGATAAAGTGACTAGAAGAAGCAGTCAAATTTGGGCTAGGGGAAATGGTTGGATTGGCATGGCATTAGCTGATGCATTATTAACTGTTTCAAAAAAGTCAAGCTATCGCAAACCTTTAGAGAAAGCGTTAAAAAATTATATTTCATATGTAGCGCCTTTGCAACACAAGGAAACAGGTTATTGGTATCAATTAATGACCCTACCCAATGATCCGCAAAACTTTGATGAAAGTTCTTCCACTGCAATGTTTTCTTATGCAATAACAATTGGTTTAAAATTAAAATTAATACCTGCATCTGACTACGACCCAATTATTGATCGCGCTTACAACGCATTAAAAACAACGGGTGTAAAGTCAATGGGGGATGGTTATTTAATTCCTGTGAAAGTATCTGGGGGTACTTGTGTCGGAAGTAAGGAATATTATTTGACAAGAAAAATTACCGAAGGTACTGGTTTTGGATACGGATCATTTATCCTATTTGGATTGGCATATGAACAATATAAAGGAATCAGAAAATAATAAAAGTTAAAAAATAAAAGTAATGATGAATCGTCGAAAGTTTGTTTCCTTAAATGCAGCCTCTCTTTGTTTGTTGCCTTTGGCAGGATTTTCATTTCCAACAGGGAATGAAAAAATGAATACACTTGTTAAACCCACCTGGTTAATTGATTTAATAAAGCTGAACGATACCTATTTAAATGCGTCGGATGCAAATAAAATTAAAGACAAATTAAATCCATATTTTGGGGCTCGATTAAACGGCGAATTAATTCCTGATGCATATGCTACCTCTGGGTATCTTAATATTGCTTGCGCAGCTATAGCAACTCGGGAATCAATTTATTATCAGTCTCCTATTATTTTAAATGAAATGTATGATGCTGTTCAAGGCATGTTATCCTTGCAACATGCAGATGGTTCCATTGATTTATTATCCACTAATTTCCATTCAACACCAGATACAGCATTTATCATTGAGCGATTGGCGCAGTCGTATAAGTTATTAAAACAATCCAATATAAAGGGTATTGAAAAGCTGTCAGTGCCCTTTGAAAAATTTTTAAAACAAGCGGGCGAAATATTAATCACAGGGGGTATTCATACACCCAATCATCGATGGGTGGTTTCATGTGCATTAACTAAATTATATGAATTGTGGCCTGATCAAAGATATGTTGATCGTGCAAATCAATGGTTAAGAGAAAATATTGATTCTGATCCTGATGGTCAATTTTACGAAAAGAGTGCGGGTGGCTATTCCACTATTGTGGATCGTGCATTAATAAGTATTGCGATTGGTTTAAATAAGCCCGAACTTTTTGAGCCCGTTCGAAAAAATTTAAAAATGATGCGTTACTATATTCATCCAAATGGAGAAGTAGTTACAGAGGCATCTAATCGACAAGACAAAGGAACCATTAGATATATGGATGGATACTACTATTCCGCTAGATATATGGCATTACTTGATAATGATGGAGAAATGGCTGCTATTTGTAGATTGGTCGAAAGAGACAATAAAAATTCAATCCATAGTATTTTAAATCATTACTTGGAAGATCCATCCCAATGGAAGGAATTGCCACCTGATAAAACATTGCCAACCAATTATGTAAAATCATTTCCTTATTCTGGCTTGGTTCGTATCAGAAAAGAAAATTGGGATGCGACAATTTTGTCAAACAATGCAGGATGGTTAACTTTTCATAAAGGAAATGCTGTTTTACAAGCAATGCGAATTGCAACTTCTTTTTTTGGTAAAGGACAATTTGATTCCATGCAAATTAAACAAGAAGGAGATAGTTGGATTTTAAATAAGAAATTAGAAGGGGCTTATTTTCAACCTTTTGAGCCAAAGTTTATTTCACCAGATGGTGATTTAGCAAAAATGCCTAAGAGTAATCGTAAGCAAAGTAATGTGCAATATTTAGATACCACAATCAGAATCACCCCTTCGAACAACGGTATTGAAGTGGACATTTCGATTACTGGCACTGATAAAGTACCCGTATCCATGGAGCTTATTTTACGTGATGGCGGAAAATTTGAAGGTGTTGAAACCATACAGAATAATCCTTTAGCTTATGTGTTAAAAGGAAAACAAGGTTCTTATACAGTTGGGTCAGATACCATCAATTTTGGCCCAGGAAAATTTGAGCATACCGGATATCAATTGAGAGGGGCCTTGCCAAAAATGTCGACACCTACTGTTTATTTAACGGGTATCACTCCTTTTAAACATACAATTCAAATTTCTTAATTATTATAATTTTTTTAAAAATGTTCATGAAATCAACCCTATTATTTTTTATTGGCAGCTTCGTTTTTTCAATGCAAGGATGGGCGCAAGCGGATGTGCAAAAAAAATTACAAAAACAACTTATTTTGGCTGAAGCAGGAGCAATTATTGAATTGCCTGAAGGTGTTTTTGAATTTACAAATACCTTGTCATTAGAGGAAAAGAAAAAAATCACCATTCGTGGAAAGGGCATGAATAAAACTAAGCTAAGTTTTAAAGGTCAAACGGATGGCGCTGAAGGAATCAGGGTAAGTAATTGTGATGATATTATTTTGGAAGGATTTAGTGTGCAAGATGCCAAAGGAGATGCCATCAAAACAATGCATGTTAACAATATTACTTTTCGTGATGTAAAAACAGAGTGGACTGGAACACCAGGGCCTCAGAATGGTGGTTATGGCTTTTATCCCGTACAATGCGACGGGGTGATGATTGATCAATGTGAAGCTATGGGGGCATCAGATGCAGGGATTTATGTGGGCCAGTCAAAGAATATTGTTGTGAAAAATTCTAAAGCATATTATAATGTTGCAGGAATAGAAATTGAAAATTCAATTCATGCGGAAGTGTTTAATAATGAAGCATACCAAAATACTGGAGGCGTATTGGTTTTTGATTTACCTGATTTAGTACAAAAAAAAGGGGGAGATGTAAATGTGCATGACAATAACATTCATGATAACAATTTCCCAAATTTTGCACCTAAAGGTAATATTGTAGCATCTGTTCCAACAGGCACAGGCATTTTAATTTTAGCCGCAAAAGGGGTCAATATTTATAAAAATAAAATAATCAATAACCAAAGCGTAGGTACTGGCATAATTAGTTATTTCACTACGGGTAAACCTATCAAGGATAAATTATATGATCCATATCCGTCCGCCATATCCATTTATGATAATCAATTTGAACGTCAAGTGGGTAGGCCAGTGAGTGCTGACCCGTTAGGTATGATTGTTTCAAAAAGGTTTAAGGAAAACACGCCGCATATTATTTATGACGGGATTAAAAATAAAGCCTTATTAGATGCAAATGGAAATTGGACTGCAGGCAACTGTATTTCAATTATAAATAATACAAATCAATCTATTGTAAATTTAGATGCGACTAATTTATTTAAGGATATGGCAATTGTGCCAAACGAAATGTTTAATTGTTCAAATAAGTAAGTCATGTTAAGAATTTTTAGTGTTGGACTGTTGTTTGTTATCTTAATCACTTCGTCATTCAAGACCAACAAAACAGCATATCCAGAAAATTTATCTGAATGGGGCATTTTTGAAGGAAAGATGTCAAAGTTGATTCCCAAAAAGGATTTGGTACCTTATGCATTAAATACACCGTTGTATTCTGATTATTCAGAAAAATCAAGGTTTATTCGATTACCATTAGGAGCAAATGTGGATTATAAAGCACTGGGCGTGCTAGATTTTCCAACTGGCACTTTAATCGTAAAGAATTTTTATTACTCAGCTGATCAAAGAAATTTAGGCGCAGATATTGATATTGTTGAAACGCGTTTATTAGTTCATGAATCTGATGGCTGGAAAGCAATGACCTATGTTTGGAATGAAGATCAGTCAGATGCTGTTTTAGAAATAGCAGGGGATCAGAAACAAGTTAAATTTATCAATCCGCAAGGAATTGCACAGGAGGTGCGGTATGTGGTACCTAATCAAAACCAGTGTAAAGGATGTCACAATAGTAATGATAAAATGATGCCGATTGGACCTTCGGTAGCGCAAATGAACGGGGATTATAAATATAGCAGTGGCAAGCAAAATCAAATTGAATATTGGAAAACCCATGGTATATTAAAATCAGTACCTAATGGCAACCTGCCAAAAGCAGCAGTATGGAATGATCCAAGTACAGGCGATCTAAATGCGCGGGCAAGGGCTTATTTGGAAATAAACTGTGCACATTGTCATCGTAGTGATGGGCCAGCACAAACCTCTGGACTTTATTTAACAGCCCATGAAACAAATCCTACTGCTTTGGGTATTAATAAAACACCAGTGGCGGCAGGAAATGGTTCTGGTGGAAATTTATATGATATTGTTCCTGGTGATGCAAATGCTTCTATTTTATTATACAGAATGAAGACAAAGGCACCGGGCGAAAGAATGCCTGAATTGGGAAGAAATTTAGTGCATGAGGAAGGGGTAGCTTTGATTGAACAATGGATCAATGAAATGAAAACAAATAAACCCTAATACAAAAGCCTTGGCTTTAAAAACGCTTCAATAATTTAATTCAATAATTATAATTCAACAAATTCAATCCCTTAGACAATAAAAAATAAATTACCAAATCAACCATATGAAAAAAATACAATTACTTTCTTTATTTATTATATGCACTTTTGTTTTAAGTGCACAGGATAAAGGATGGAAAAACTTATTTGATGGGAAAACTTTAAATGGTTTTCATCAATTAAATGGCAAGGCTAAATATGAAGTAGTCAATGGAACAATTGTAGGAACAACCGTTACTGGCGAACCAAATTCGTTTTTAGCTTGTGATATGGAATATGGTGACTTTATATTAGAGGTTGATTTAAAAGTTGGCGAAATGAACTCGGGTATTCAAATCAGAAGTTTATCCATCCCGGAATTTAATAAAGGCCGTGTACATGGATTACAGGTTGAAATTGATCCGTCGGACAGAGCTTGGTCTGGTGGTATATATGATGAAGCACGTCGTGGATGGATGTATCAAACAGAAATGAATCCAGTGGCTAAAAAAGCATTTAAAAAGAATGATTGGAACAAATACCGCATTGAAGCGATTGGATCTGTGATCAGAACATGGGTAAATGATATTCCAGTTTCCTATATGGTAGATGATTTGACCATGAAAGGTATCATCGCTTTACAAGTACATTCAGTTAAAGAAAGAGATGGTGGTGCGCAAATTGCATGGAAAAATATTCGTATTCAAACAGGAAAGGATATGAAGCCGCGTCCATTGGATACAACAACTCCAGTGGCTAACTATACTTTAAACACCTTATCTCCACAGGAACTTGCACAAGGTTTTTCTTTATTGTTTAATGGTAAAAATTTAGAAGGTTGGAGAATGGTAGGTGAGGAAGTACCGCCAACTTCTGGATGGTCAGTGAATGAGGGTATCTTAAGTATATTGGCAACCGACACGACTTCTAAAGCCAAGCATGGCGATTTATTAACCGCTAATACATTTGCTAGCTATGAATTAAATTTTGATTTTAAATTAAGTGAGGGAGCGAATTCAGGGGTAAAATATTTTGTATCTACGCCTTATAAAACACAAAGATCAGGTTTGGGATTAGAGTACCAAATTTTAGATAATGAAAAACATCCAGATGCAAAATTAGGTATCAATGGAAATAGAACATTGAGTAGTTTATATGATATAATGACAGCCACAAAACTAGATCCAAGATTTCAACAAAAAATTGGTCAGTGGAATCATGGTAAAATTGTGGTACATGCTAATAATGTGGTTGAACATTGGTTAAATGGATTTAAGGTATTAGAATACACAAAGGATGGCCCAGCATATATGGAGGCAATAGCAAAAAGTAAGTTTGCGAAAAATCCTGACTTTGCAAAAGTAAAACTGTCACCTATTTTATTACAAGATCATGGGGATGCAGTTTCCTATAAGAACATTAAGATTAGAAAAATAGATTAATTATATTTTTATGAATAATTCTCGACGATCTTTTATAAAAAATTCATCAGCTACATTAGCTGGGTTAGGATTAATGGAATTTTTCCCTGCCGACATGTATGCTAAAATGAGAAATAAGGTGGGAGCGAATGATAAAATAAATATTGGATTAATTGGCTTAAAAAATCAAGGCTTTAACAATATTCGCGCCTTTTTAAAAGTAAAAGATATAAATGTCTTGGCTATTTGTGATATTGACGATGAGCAAATCAATAAACGCAAAGAGGACCTATCGAAATTAGGTGTCAATAATTTACTTATTTATAAAGATTATCGAAAATTATTAGAGAATAAAGATATAGATGCGGTATTAATTGCAACGCCAGATCATTGGCATTGTTTGCAATTAACAGATGCGCTATCTGCGGGGAAGCATGTCTATTGTGAAAAACCCATTGCCAACTCAATTATGGAGGCTAGGGCAATGGTGTATGCTACACAAAAATCAGGTAAAGTAGTTCAAGTAAATCAATGGCAAAGAAGTGAAAAACATTTTCAGGATGCAGTCGCCTATGTGCAATCTGGTAAATTAGGAAAAATTGTAAATACCAAATGTTGGATGTACCGTGGTACTGATCCTTTATTAGCAGTCCCCGATAGTCCTGTACCAGCTGGGGTAGATTATGCGATGTGGTTGGGCCCTGCACAAACGCGTCCCTTTAATATTAGACGCTTTCATTATGACTTTAGGTGGTTTTGGGATTATGCAGGCGGATTGATGACAGATTGGGGTGTTCATTTAATTGATATTGTATTATGGGGAATGAATGTAACTGAACCAAAATCGGTTTCAGCTGTTGGTGGAAAAAGAATTTTAGAAAACGACATAAGAGAGACCCCTGATTATATCAATGTAACTTATGATTTTGGACATTTCTCCAATACATGGGAACATTATATGGGGACAGGAAGTAGTGAATATGGACGTGGGCATGGAATTGCATTTATTGGGGAGAATGGAACATTAATCGTAAATCGTGGAGGATGGGAAGTGATACCCGATAAAACTAAAATAGAAGCAGTACCACTCATTAAAAAATCAAATATTGGTATGGATTATCATGCTCAAAATTTCATTGATGTCATTAAATCGGGTAAGCTAGATCAACTTGCTTGTCCTATTGAAGTGGGTTCCAATGTTGCAATAAGCGCCCATATGGGTAATTTGTCATTGAGAGCAGGTGATCGTATTCATTGGGATGCAATCAATTCTAAGTTTGACAATCCAATTGCAAACAAGTTAATTAAACCAAATTATCATAACGGGTATAAATTTCCTAAATTCTAATTGCTCTCAAACCAAACAACCAATTTTATGCTATCAAATTCTATATTTTTTGGTCTTCGAAATTCAAAACAATTTTTTTCATTGCTGCTCGTCAGCTTTTTTTTTACATTAGGTGGCTATGCGCAATCCATTCCACTTCCTGAACATCCAAGGCCCGATTTTGAACGTGCCAATTGGATCAACTTAAATGGTCAATGGGATTTTGAATTTGATAGTTTAAATAAAGGAGTTGCGAATCAATGGCATAAAGGGGCGACTAAATTTTCAAAAAAAATACAAGTCCCATTTCCATGGGGATCGCCTTTGTCAGGTGTAAAAAATGAAGCAGATTTTGCATGGTACAAAAAAACAATCACTGTTCCAGCGAGTTGGGGTAAGCAAAGAGTATTTGTTACTATTGGTGCATCTGATTTTGAAACCACTGTTTGGTTGAATGGGGTGATGGTGGGGAAGCACGAAGGTGGTTATACGCCATTCTCTTTTGAATTAACGGAGCAGGTTAAATTTAATACACCACAGCAATTAGTTATAAGGGTCGATGATAAGCGAAGAGATTATGCTTTATACGGCAAGCAAGGTTATGGAGATGCAAGAGGAATTTGGCAAACTGTATATTTAGAAGGCAGAGAACAAAACTTCATTGAGTCGGTACATTTTACCCCTAATATTGATGATAAAACAGTTAGGGTAGCCTATATTTTATCTGATGAGGCTGCAAATGATGAAGAGTTGGTATTGAATATTAAAAGTCCCGAATCAGTGATAGTTGCAAAAAATAAAATAGCAAAAAATACAAACTCAGGTAGCTTTTTAGTGGATATCCCAAATCCAAGGTTATGGAATTTGCAGGATCCTTTTTTATATGAAACCAGTGTTCATTTAAATCAGGACATCGTGAATACCTATTTTGGTATGCGAAAAATTTCAGTAGTTAACTTACCCAATACCGATATTCCTTATATCGCATTGAATAATGAGCCTATTTATTTACAATTAACATTAGACCAATCCTATCATCCAGAAGGATTTTATACATTTCCAACGGATGCTTTCATGAAAAACGAAATTCAATTATGTAAGGATCTTGGATTAAATGGCATTCGAACACATATTAAAGTAGATGTACCGCGTAAATTATATTGGGCCGATAAATTAGGCTTATTAGTGATGTCAGATTTACCCAATTTTTGGGGTGAACCAAATGCACAAGCGCAAGCGGCATCTGAATATACTTTAAGAGCAATGATTAAAAGAGATTACAATCATCCAGCAATATTTTCATGGATTACTTTTAATGAAACCTGGGGGTTGAAAACCAAAGTTGAGGAAACAAATAAAAAGGGGAAAGCGGTGAGCAAATATTTACCAAGCACACAAAGCTGGGTTGCTTCTATGTATTATTTAACAAAATCATTAGACCCTACAAGATTGGTAGAGGATAATTCCATTTGTTGCGGCGCTGGACATACGGAAACAGATATTAATTCATGGCATGAGTATTTACCAGGCTATGAGTGGGATAAGCATATAAGTACGATTGTTAAAAATACATTCGAGGGGAGTACCTACCATTTTGAGGATGGATTTAAGCAAGGACGACAACCTAATATCAATTCAGAATGTGGTAATGTTTGGGGTTATGATGGAAGTACAGGTGATGTGGATTGGAGCTGGGATTATCATAGAATGATTAATACTTTCCGTAAATACCCAAAAGTAGCAGGATGGTTATATACCGAACATCATGATGTAATAAACGAGTGGAATGGTTATTGGCGTTTTGATCGTACTATGAAATACACAGGCTTGTCTGAAATCGCAAAAGGGATGACGGACAAGGATTTTCACTCTGATTTTTATATTTCAACAGGGAATGAAATATGTAAAACTTTAAACGGCAATGAAATTTTAAATATGCCTTTGTATTTATCTGTCATGTCTGGTAAAAAAATTGAAGGAGGACAGTTATTTGTCGAATTTGATGTTGAATTTATTGACAAGACTGGCGCTAAAACACCCTATACTATTAATACCATGAAGCTTGATTATCAGCCATGGATGCAAAAGCAATTACCTTCCTTTGAATTTAAAGTACCTGCATTCGCTGGATTAGGTATGATTAAATTTAAATTAAAAGATGCTTTGGGAAATGTGTTACATACCAATTTTATGCATTTTGTGGTTAAGAGTGATGTGAATAAGGATAAGACAACTATTATGGAAGTAGCTCCTTCAAAATTCACTAAAGCGACCTGGTCGCAAAAACAATGGAATGTATTGGATGGACTGAAAATGAATGGGGCAGGTAAAGGTTTTTTTGAATATACCATTCCTTTTTCAAATGACATTTCATTAGGAAATGTACAAGAAGCGTATATTTTATTTGAAGCATCTGCAAAGCAATTATTTGATAAGGATAAAGGAGAATCGTTTGATAAAAATCAGGATTATATGTTGGGTGCAAAAGTATCACCCCATAAAAATCCAAATGCGTATCCAATGACCGATGAAACATTATTCCCTTCAACCATTGATGTTTTTGTAAATGGTAATAAAGCTAAGACAGTTAATTTATCTGATGATCCTGCGGATCATAGAGGTGTATTGTCTTGGAACAGTCAGCCACAGGATCGTAAATTAAGAGAAGCAGGCTCCTATGGATATTTAGTAAAGTTACCTTTATCAGTTGCAGAATTAAAAGCGGCAAAAGCGCAAGGATTTGTTACTTTAAAAATCCAAACACAAGGGGAAGGCGGTTTGGCAATTTATGGTGCTGATTTTGGTCGCTATCCTGTTAATCCGAGCGTGGTGATTGTAAATAAAAAATAATTTTCTAAAATATTGCGAATGAAATGTAGAATTATTTTTTTATTTCTTTTAATTCCCATGATACATTGGGCACAATCTACTTTTAAACCTGAGGAGTTAGTGAACCCATTAATGGGAACGGATTCGAAATATTCTTTTTCCAATGGTAATACTTATCCCGCCATTACCATGCCATGGGGCATGAACTGTTGGACACCACAAACCGGTACGAATGGATATGGTTGGCAATACATATATACCGCTGATAAAATTAGAGGTTTCAAACAAACACACCAGCCTTCACCATGGATGGGGGACTATGGGCAATTTTCAATTATGCCGATGACGCGAAAGCTGGAATTTAATGAAGAAAAAAGGGCCAGTTGGTTTTCACATAAAGCAGAAGTTTCTAATCCTTATTATTATAGCGTTTACTTGGCGGATTATGATATTGTTACTGAAATTGCGCCTACAGAACGTAGTGCAATATTCCAATTCACTTTTCCTAAGTCGGATAGTTCATTTATTTTAGTTGACGCATTTGATCGTGGATCTTATATTAAAATCATACCGGGTGAAAATAAAATTATTGGCTATACCACGCGAAATAGAGGAGGTGTTCCCACTAACTTTAGGAATTATTTTATTATTGAATCTGATAAGCCATTTAAGTTAACCTATACTGCAAGTGATTCTGTTGTGAAATCAAATACATTAGAAGTCACCAGTGCACATGCGCAGGCAGCCATCGGATTCAGTACTACAAAAGGCGAGGTAGTTCACTTAAGAGTGGCATCTTCTTTTATATCATACGAACAAGCGGAACTTAATTTACACAGAGAAATAGGTAAGCAAACTTTACCACAAATAAAAAGTAAAGCGAAGCAGGCATGGCATCAGGAATTAAGTAAGGTGGTTGTAGAAGGCGGAACACCAGAGCAAATAAAAACATTTTATTCTTGTTTGTATCGCATGCTTCAATTTCCGCGCAAGTTTTACGAGTTTGATGCAAATCAAAAAATGGTTCATTACAGTCCATTTAATGGTAAAGTGGAAGATGGGTATTTATTTACGGATACTGGGTTCTGGGATACTTTCCGTAGTCTTTTTCCTTTTTTAACATTGATGTATCCTGAAATGGATCGTCAAATGATGCAAGGCATGGTGAATACCTATAAGGAAAGCGGTTGGTTGCCTGAATGGGCAAGCCCAGGTCATAGAGCCACCATGATTGGTAGTAATTCAGCATCCATTATTACAGATGCCTATACAAAAGGGATTAGAGGGTTTGATATCAATACTTTGTATGAAGCCTTAATGAAAAATACAGAACAGCAAGGACCACTCAATACATTAGGTCGTAATGGCGTTAATGAATACAACACATTGGGTTATGTACCCGTTGATAAATATGGGGGAAGTGCTGCAAAAACTTTAGAATTTGCTTATGCTGATTTTTGTTTACGTAATTTATCTACCTTATTAAAAAAGCCAGCAGATCAAATTAAAAAATTTGAACAACGCGCATTGAACTATAAAAATATATTTGACCCGAAATATAATTTGATGCGTGGGAGAAATACCGATGGAAGTTTTCAAGCTAGTTTTAATCCATTAAAATGGGGTGGTGAATTTGTCGAAGGCAATGCATGGCATTACAGTTGGAGTGTATTTCAGGATTTCAAGGGCTTGTCTAATTTAATGGGCGGTAACAAAGTAATGGAATCGATGTTGGATAGTGTATTTAATCAGCCACCCATATTTGATGGCTCCGCTTATAGGGGCGGTGTGATTCATGAGATGATCGAAATGCAAGTAATGAATATGGGGCAATATGCACATGGTAATCAACCCATTCAACACATGATCTATTTATATAACTATTGTGGAGCTCCTTGGAAAACTCAATACCATGTGAGAGATGCCATGAATAAATTATATCGTCCAACACCGGATGGTTATTGTGGGGATGAGGATAATGGACAAACTAGTGCTTGGTATGTTTTTAGTGCGATGGGATTTTATTCAGTTTGCCCT
>CAXNDZ010000022.1:0-16740 GCA_964201225.1 Chitinophagales bacterium
TTAATTCAACCACTATATGGGCCTGCTCCTTTCTTTTGTCGCGGTCCTCAATGGTCATAAGATGATCAACCATCCTTTGAACGTGACGGCCGTATTCCCTCATCCCCATTATGCTTCTTGCTGTATTGTACTCCATGTAAATTAACTTCGTCTGACAACAAATGTAAGGCTTTTTACGGTTAATTTTCCTCCACATCAAAAACCGCAACGGGGTTTTTCTTATCTTCGTAGCACTATGGAGCAATTGTTACAACAAATCGAAGACATTAAAAAGGAAATAGCGGCAGCCACAGGTGCCACTTCTGCCGAGGTGGAAGCATTCCGTATTAAATACTTGGGAACCAAAGGTTTGGTGAAACAAATTATGGGGGAGATGAAAAATGTACCCAACGAACAAAAAAAAGAATTCGGGCAAATATTAAATGCTTTTAAAATTGTAGCCGAAGAAAAATTAGAAATATTATTAGCGGGATTAGGCGAAGCAGATGACAATAGTGCAAGTATCGATATGAGTTTGCCTGGCGATGAAATAACAGTGGGCACCAGACATCCTTTAAATTTAGTGCGCAATCAAATGGTTTCTATTTTTAAACGATTAGGATTTGCAGTTGCAGAAGGTCCAGAGATTGAAGATGATTGGCACAATTTCGGTGCAATGAATTTACCAGCAGATCATCCAGCGCGTGATATGCAGGATACCTTTTATGTGAAGGAAGCAACAGATGAAAGTGCTGCATGGTTATTGCGTACACATACCAGTAGTGTACAAGCGCGCGTGATGGAAACTCAAAAGCCACCCATTCGTGTAATTTGTCCAGGCCGTGTTTATCGCAATGAAACAATTTCAGCGCGCGCGCATTGTTTTTTTCATCAAGTGGAAGGATTATATATTGACGAAAATGTAAGCTTTGCTGATTTAAAACAAACACTTTATTTTTTCGTACAAGAAATGTTTGGCAAGGATGTGAAAGTAAGATTCCGTCCAAGTTATTTTCCGTTTACGGAACCCAGTGCTGAGATGGATATTAGTTGTCAAATTTGTAGTGGCAAAGGATGTAATATTTGTAAGCACACAGGATGGGTTGAAATTTTAGGAAGTGGAATGGTACATCCCAATGTGTTAAAAAACTTTGGTATTGATCCTGAAAAGTATACGGGCTTTGCCTTTGGAATGGGCGTTGAAAGAATTGCGCAACTAAAATACCAGGTAAACGATTTGCGGTTGTATTCACAAAATGACTTACGCTTTTTGCAACAGTTCAAGAGCGTTTAGCAAAATACTATGATACATAACACCAAGGGTATTGTATTACGTGTCACCAAATATGGGGATACAAGTATCATCATGAGCGCGTATACGGAACTTTTTGGATTACAACAATATATTATTAAAGGTGCTAGAGTCACTAGTAAAAAGGGCGCCAACAAAGGCGTATTTTATCAACCTGCTGCGATATTACAAATGGAAGTATATCATACACCCATGAAAGCGATGCAAATGGTTAAGGAAGTGAGTTGGGATTATGTATATCAAAATGTTTATTCCGATGTACTTCGCAATGCAGTTGCCTTATATATTGTAGAAGTGTTGCAACAAACCATGCAGCCCGAACCACACCCAGAAATGTTTTATTTAATTGAGGATACGTTTAAGCAATTGGATAAAGGAGGCGCAGGGTTAGTGAGTAATTTGCCCATTTATTTTTTAATACACTTAAGTCAAACCATGGGATTTGGTTTGCAAGGAAAGTATAGCAACGAAACACCGATACTTGATATTAAGGAAGGAGAGTTTGTTTCAAAGCCACCGGCGCATCCTTATTATTTGGAAGCGCAAACCGCACAGGTAGCTTCTACTTTTTTAGCCGTGCAATTTTATAATGATTTAGAGACCATCTCCTTAAGCGGTGCGCAACGAAAAAAAATATTAGAACTATTCCAGTTGTCGCTCAGTTGGCACTATAAAAAATTCAGTGAAATTAAATCTCTTCCCATCTTGCAATCCATACTGCATTAGTATTTTGAATTAATAATACAATAATTGTTTTAATTTTATTTCTAAAGGTAATATTTGTAATATGCCAACTTAAATAGTCAATATGAAATACCTACTTTCCACTGTCTTGTTTTTTATGGTGATTGGGACAAAAGCACAAACCATTATTTATAGTGCTGCCAATGCGCATTCGCATAATGATTATGAACAACAAAGACCATTCTATATGGCTTATAATGAACAATTTGGGTCCATGGAAGCAGACATATATTTGGTCAAGGGAAAGTTACTTGTTGCACATGAACCCAAACAATTAGATAGCACCAAAACCATTGAAAGCCTTTATCTACAACCACTAACGGCTTATCGTAATGGGGATCGTAAACTTCAACTTTTAATTGATATTAAAACACAAGGTGTTGCAACCCTTGATACTTTAATAAGTGTATTAAAAAAATATCCTTTTATAATTCAAAACAAAAATTTTAAAATTGTTATTTCAGGAAATCGACCAGCAGATAGTTTATATGCAACTTATCCCAACTTTATTTGGTTTGATGGTACATTAGGTAAAGAATATAATAAGGTACAATTATCCAAAATTGCGTTACTAAGTGAAAGCTTCTATACATTTATAAAGTCCAAGTTTACATTTCCACTCCAACAAAATGAAAAGGAAAAAGTAGCCGCTGCCATCGAAAAAGGCCATGCGTATGGTAAACCTGTTCGTCTTTGGGCAACCCCTGATTATCCAGCTGCATGGGAAGGATTGATTGAAATGCAGGTTGATTTTCTTAATACAGATAAGATTAACGCACTTGCGGATTTCCTTGTTGCCAGAAACAAACAAGTTCGTTTGTTACCCTATAACAGAATCATTAAATCGGCAGGTGAAGTAATTCGTTTTGGAAAACCCTCCTTAGAAAATCATGCACTTGATATCGCTATTTTAAAGGATACAAATTTGGTCGCCATTGAAGAACGTAATGGTATTTATATTTATGATTTACAGCAGCAAAAAATGATTGACCAATGGTTGTTTGATGAACAGGCAAAATATCGAAATTATGCAAGCACTTATTCAGGCATCAAAGTTTTCAAGGATAGTGGAAACACCTATATCGCTTGGGGAGCGGCAAACAAATCCGGAGAAAATGCCAGTATCATGATTGCAGAATGGCGTAATGGAATAAAAGGAGTAGTATCGATTCCATTTCCTAAAAAAGCACCCGCTAAAAATGCATTACCCAATGAAATTGAAGTCCTCAAGGAAAACAATAAAACAGTCATGTATGTTACATTGAATGGTAATAATGAATTGGTAAAATTAGATTGGACAACAAAACAAATAATTTGGACAGCGGCTACAGGTGTGGCACCTTATGGCGTTGCAGTATCAGATCAAAAAGTTTTTGTTTCCAATTGGGCGGGACAAACAGTAACTGATACCACCAAGGAAGCAGCTGGTGTACCATGGGGCCTTGCGTATACCAATCCTGTAACTGGCGCTACTGCGGGCGGCAGTGTCTCTGTTTTCAATGCACAAACTGGTAAGTTATTGAAGGAATTAAAAACAGGGCTACACCCCAACGTTATAAAGGCTTCGCCTGATGGACAATATATTTATGTTGCCAATGGGTCAAGTGATGAAATTACTGTGATACAAGTAAAAACAAATACCATAGTTGAGCATATTTTTGTTGGCTTGTTGGGAAAATCACTACAAGGTAGCACGCCCAATGGTTTAACATTAAGTAAAGACGGAAAAAAATTATATGTGTCCAATGGATTAGATAATGCAATTGCGGAAATACAACTTGGAAAAAAATCAGCAATGAGTGGTGTAGGAAAATCAATGGTACTGGGTTTTATTCCTACGGAAGCTTATCCGGCAGGTTTGCAAATAGTAGGTGATCAATTGGTTGTTGCCAATCTAGAATCGGATGGGGCTAATGTAGTGGATCAAGTGAAAAAAGCTAGATCCATTCATCAGGAATTAGCTTCAATCAGTATTATTCCAATACCCAATAGCAGTACTTTAAAAATATATACGCAGGAAGTAGCACAATTAAATTTATTAAATAGAACAGAAGCCCTTGCTTTACAACCAAGACCCAATATTGCGGCTAAACCAGTACCAGAAAGAATCGGCGAGCCTTCGGTATTTAAGCATGTAGTTTATATCATCAAAGAAAATAAAACCTACGATCAAGTGTTTGGTGACATGAAGGGAAGTAGAGCAGATAGTACCCTTTGTATTTTTGGAAATAATATCACACCCAATACCCACGCAATTGCTAAGCAGTTTGGATATATGGATGATTATAATGCTTCTGGAAAATCGTCTGCCGAAGGACATCAGTGGACGGATGCCGGGATGGTATCAGATTATGTACAAAAAAATGTGCGTGCTTGGTTTAGGAGTTATCCGCATCGTCAAGAAGATGCAATGGTTTATAATAAGGCTGGATTTATTTGGAATCATGCATTAGATCACGGAAAAACAGTACGTGTTTATGGTGAAGCTTGTGAAACCGAATATGATCGTAAATTAAATTGGTTTGACTTATATAAAAATTATACCGACGGACAAAAACCCAATTGGACTAACAAAACGACCATTGCAAGATTAAATCCAATTATTTCGCCCACCTTCCCTGACTGCGATAATATCACATTTAGTGACCAACAAAGGGCCGATATATTTATAGCGGAATGGAAGGACTTAGAGGCAAAAAAGGAACTACCGAACTTGATGGTTCTTTCCTTACCCAATGATCATACATCGGGTACGTCTCCAAATTTTCCAACACCTAACGCAATGGTTGCTGACAATGACTTAGCATTAGGAAGAATTATCGACATGATTTCAAAAAGTAAATCCTGGGATTCAACGGTGGTATTTATTACTGAAGATGATTCACAAGGCGGCTGGGATCATATTTCCGCATACAGAACCATTGGATTGGTGGTGAGTCCGTACGCATCTGAAAAATTAGTCACCACACATTATAATCAGGTTTCCATGTTAAGAACAATAGAACAAATTTTAGGAATTCCGCCAATGAATATCATGGATGCAACTTCTAGATTAATGACGGATTGCTTTGCCACACAAAAAAAGACATTCAATTATAATTTCATTCCAAACAATATTCCATTGGATCAACGAAATAAACCCTTGTTAAGTTTAACGGGACAAGCAAAAAAATATGCAATCTTATCTCAAAATGAAGCCTATAATGAAGTAGATGGCGGCAAAGATGATTTAATGAATAAAATTATTTGGTATTATTCAAAAGGGGAAAAGAAATATCCTGAAAAAAAATTGTAAAGCATATTAATTTTTAGTTTACAATTTGTTAATGATTGGTTAATCAAATGATAATATAGAGGTAGGTAATTGATTTTGAAATTAGAGGAACTTCGCCACTTCTCAATTCAAATCAAACTACACTTATACAATGAAAAACCTTTCACTTAAAACTACTTGTGGCTTTCTTAAAGCGAGTATGTTTTTAACAGTAGTTTTATTAACATTCACAGCAACTAGTTTTGCTTCCAATGTTATTGAAACCAACTTCAAAAAAATAGCGGACAAAACTGTTATCGGTCAAGTTATAGATGCCAATTCTAATGCAGCTGTAGTAGGTGCTATTGTAACTGTAAAAGGAACAAAAACAAGTTCATTAACAGATGCAAAAGGAAATTTTACGATTAGCGTTTCAGCTACGAATGCAGTATTGGTTGTATCATCTTTGGGGTACACCACTAAAGAAGTGGCAGTTCCTACAACCGGCAATATCAAAATAAGTTTAGAATCAACTGCTAGCGAACTTTCGCAAGTAGTAGTAGTAGGTTATGGTACTCAAAATAAGAAAGATGTAACCGGTTCTGTAAAAAACTTAAAAGCAGAAAGTTTTAATCGTGGTATTATCAATGCACCACAACAACTATTACAAGGTAAGGTTGCCGGCGTAAACGTTACATCAGCAAGTGGTGAGCCAGGTGCCATACAAGGTATTACTGTTCGCGGACCGGGAGGACTTAGAACAGGTAGCACACCCTTATTTGTGGTGGACGGTCTTCCATTAGATAACTCAAGTACAGGTGGTGGAGATCCATTAAACTTTTTGAATGCACAGGATATTGAAACTATGGATGTTTTGAAAGATGCATCAGCTACAGCTATCTATGGTGCGCGTGGTGCTAATGGTGTTATACTTATTACCACTAAAAGAGGCAAGGCTGGCGTATCGAATATAAATTATAGTAGCTCTATTGGTATTTCAAATTTGACCAACCCACTTCCGGTATATACTGCGAGTGAATTTCGCACGCAAGTTGCTAAATTAGGTGTTGCTATTGATGAAAAAAATGGTAATACAGATTGGCAAAAAGAAATCACAAGAACAGCGTTTACACAAAACCACAATTTAACGATGACGGGTGGTGCTGATAAAATGACCTATTACGCTTCCTTTGGAATGCAAAAACAACAAGGTATTATTAAGACCAATGATTTAGACAGATATTCTGGCCGTTTCAATGCAACTCAAAAATTCTTAAATGACAAATTGGTAGTGGATGCGAATTTGAGTTATAACAGCACAAAAAATATTCGTCCTAATATTGGAAGCGCCATTGGTGATGCGATTTCAAATAACCCAACTTATCCTGCTTATGATGCAAATGGAGGTGTCGCTATTTATCAAAATATCAGCAATCCTTTGTTAACCTTTAAATTAGATAAAGATGTAACGGTGATTAATAGAGTCATTGGAAACATTTCACCTTCATTGACGCTTGCAAAAGGGTTGGTGTATAAATTAAATATTGGTATTGACAATTCAACTGCTACAAGAGATTTTCAATCTTTAGCAAATGCAGTGCCTTTAAGAGATGGTCGTTTGGTAGCTAATAGCAATATTAATTCAAATACATTAGTTGAAAACTATTTAACGTATAATACAAGTTTTGGAAATAATAGCATTTCTGCATTGGCAGGTCAATCCTACCAAAATATATTTCTTCAAGGTAGGTCATGGAGTATCAACAAATTTCCTATCACCCCAGTAGAACCTATTTATAATCCAGCAATTGGACAAGAACTTACTTTGGCAAATAACAAGCCAAGTGGTTATGCGATCAAAAATGAATTACAATCATTCTTTTCTCGTGTTAACTATTCCTACAAGAATAAATATTTAGCAACAGCCAATTTCCGTATGGATGGCTCTTCTAAATTCGGAAAAAATAATAAATATGGTATCTTCCCTTCCTTCTCATTGGGTTGGAAATTAACGGAGGAAGCATTTCTTCAAAATGGACCATTCAGCAATTTGAAATTACGTGCAGGATGGGGACAAACGGGTAACCAAGAGATTCCTTCTAAAATCACACAAGCCTTATTTACTTCAACCGTAGGTTCAACTACCAGTTATCCTTTAGCTCCAACAGGTTCATATCCGGCAGGAACTACTTTTTCAAGATTAGCGAATCCTGATATTCAGTGGGAGGTTTCCGTACAAACAAATATTGGTTTGGATTTTGGATTAATGAATGGAAGATTAACAGGTACGATAGATGTATTTGATAAAAAATCAAACAATATTTTATTAGAAGTAATTCCAGCAGATCCTATTCAACCTGCAGCAACTACTTGGTCAAACATTCCAGATATGGTGATCAATAACAGTGGCTTGGAATTAGAATTGGATTATAAGGTAAAAACAAAAGGTAGTTTTAATTATAGCATTGGTGGTAATGTCACTTTAATAAAAAATAAAGTAACCAACTCTCCCTATCAAGTAATTCAATCAGGAGGGGCTAGTGGTTCTGGTTTAACTTCTGCAACAATCAATGGTTATGTAAACAACCAGCCTATTGGAACTTTCTTTTTGAAAGAGTGGACAGGAATTGATGCAAAAGGCGTAAGTACTTATAGAGATATTGATGGTGATGGTATCGTATCAGATAAGGATCGTATTTCAGCGGGAACTGCTTTACCTAGTATCATGTATAACTTTTACGGTAACATGTCCTACAAAGGATTTGATATGGTAATTAACTTTAATGGCATTGGTGGAAACAAAATTTATGACAATACGGCGAACTCAAATTTTTATAAAAACAAATTAGCTAAAAACGTTAATACCACACCTGCTGCTATTTTAGAAGCGACTGAGTCAGTAAATAATGCAGCCCCAGTAAGTACACGTTACTTAAAGGACGGAGCCTTTTTGAGATTAAACAATTTGGCATTAGGTTATAACTTAAGTCCTAAATCAATTGGCGCAGAAAAATGGGTTAATGCTATTCGTTTTTCTTTCACAGGTCAAAATTTATTCTTGTCCACAAAGTATGATGGCTACGATCCGGAAGTAAACATTGATAATTCAATTAGCGGAGTATCCTCATATGGTATCGATTATTTAAGTTATCCAAAAGCGAAGACATTTATTTTTGGATTAAATATTACATTCTAAATCACTTTTATATGAAACAAAAATTATTAACTCGTTTTGCATTATTAGGAATCATTTTCCTAACAGGATGTACAAAATTGGATGAAGTAGTATTAGATGAATCATCCGTAACTGGCCTATCAGAAAAGCAAATTGCGGATGGTATTATTGCACCAGTATATGCTGGTTTGCCAAGTTTATTCCAACACACTGTATATTTCGCCTTACAAGAAATTTCAACGGATGAAGCTATCTTACCATACAGAGGTGGCACAGATTGGGGTGATAACGGAATCTTTTTATCATTACACCGTCACGAAACAATGAGTACCGATCCCAATGTTAGAAATACATGGACTGTACTTACCTTGAGTATTTCACGTGCTGTAACTGCGATGAATTCCCTAATTACAAATAAGGATGCAAGTGCTAAAGTATATTTAGCAGAAGCTACTGGTATGTATGCTTACTATAATATGGTGATGCTTGATTTATTTGGCATTGTATTTGTGAAAGATGATTTAGGAACAGCTTCAAAAATTTTACGTGGGACAGAAGCAGTTGACTATATCAAGAAAAAATTATTAGAAGCAGAACCAAATTTAGAAACTACTGCAGGTCCAGGACGATTAACTAAGGCAGGTGCTTGGGGATTATTGGCTAGATTGCATTTAAACGCAGCGGTATATCGTGATCGATATGCAAGTGCTTTCACATTTACGCCAGAGGACATGGATAAAGTAAATGAGTACACGACTAAAATTATTACAAGTAATCAATTTGCTTTTGCAACTGATTATTGGACCATCTTTAACGATGAAAACCGTAACAATAAGGAATTAGTATTTGCAGTTGACCAACGTGCTGATTTAAATGGTCATAACAGATTGGCTTACTTTACATTGTCTGGAGATCAGTTCCCTTTACCTGCTTATCCAGGTGCGAATGGAACAGATGGTCCTGGTATTACGCCAGATTTTTACAGATCTTGGGTTTCAGCTTATGGTTCGGTAGATCCTGCACAAGCAGATCCAAGGTTTTACAAAAAGAACATGAATCCTACGATTAATGGAACAGATACATGTATTGATGCTGCTTCATTTAGATATGATCGTGGCATTTTGAGAGGACAACAGTATGGTTTATTGCGTGTCAATGGGGCATTCTTAAAATGTCCAGATGGCCGTTTAAGAGTTGGTAAATTATATAATGTAACAAGGAGCAAACCAAATTTGCCAGTGAATTTTACAGAACAAATTGATTTTACTACTGCTGGAAGTGACTATAGCACTGGGTTTAGAGCATTAAAATATGAATTCAGTAAGGGTTCTGTAAGTGGAAGAAACTTTGGAGAAGTAGATATACCTATTGTAAGATTTGCAGATGTTTACTTAATGCGTGCGGAAGCTAAATTACGCAAGAATGATGCGGCTGGTGCATTGGCTGATGTAAATTTAGTGAGAACAAGCCGTACAGCAAACATTGCAGGTTCCGCTTTAAGCAGTGTGAATTTAGATTTATTATTCCGTGAAAGAGGTTTTGAATTATATTGGGAATTACAAAGAAGAACAGATATGGTTCGTTTTGGTAAGTATGAAGGTGCTTGGACTGAAAAAACAAACACGGACAAAAACAAAAGAATCTTCCCTATTCCTCAAACAGCGATTGACGGTTCCTCTAACCTTCCAGGTTATTTGAAACAAAATCAAGGATATTAATATTAATATTTAGCTTACTACGTTTAAATAACGAGTACAAGTTGTAAAAATAAAAATGCCTCCGAGTAATCGGGGGCATTTTTATTGAAACGATATTAGGTAGTTAAATTGTGATGCGTTATACAATCGATATGTAAGAGAAAATAAAAAATTAATATCCTAGTAAACAACTGATGTCGTGTACTATTAATTTACAATCACTTCATCTGTGAATAAAAATTGTCTTCGGGAGTTATCAGCTTGCACACGAATATACCTAGCTGAGGTATTGTTTAATAAGGTTTCAAAAGTTTTAAAGGAAAGTTTTCGCTCCGTATCAGGGATATTATTTTCAACTTTAATTGGAGTGCTAAAATTAATACCATCATTAGAGAATGAATAGGAAACTGACTTAGGCATATACACACCAGCTCCTACATATTGCATAAAGCGAAGCCCAATTTTATTTAAGGGGGTAATACTATCCATATCTACCACCACATCAAAATCAATTAAATAACCCAACCATTGTTTATCCGAATAAGTAATGCTACCAATGATCCCATTGGTCAGTGTGGATTCGGTTTGTGCTGGATAGCTTTTATCCCAAAGGGTATTGAACTTTACTTGTTTACCAATCGCTTTATGGTAATTGGAAAAATAAGTAGTAGGCTCGTGAACTACGCCATCATTCGTTATCACGGAAGCTTTAATAGTTACTTCCCCACCTACATAAAAGGGTTGTTCATATTTTAATGAATTGTTCGAAGGCTTTGATCCATCAATGGTGTATCTGATATTCGCATTAAAAATTTCCGAAGTAAAATTTATTTTATTTTTTTGCGCGCTCATGTCAGGTGCTGAAAAAACTTCTACAATGGTGGAAGGTCGGTAGTAGTTGACATTTAATTTTTGTAATAATAAATAATGACTTTGTAAGCGACTGCTAAAATTATCAAAGTTTTTATTTTCAACAGGCGTCCATCCAACCTCACTTAAAGCAATGGCTCTTGGGAAAGACATATACTCAAGATGATTGGTACTAGGAATATATTCTGACCATAATTGTCCTTGAGTACCCTTGATATATTTTTGTTTGTCAACCGCAAGTATGGCTGGTATAGGATTGTAATTGTACACGCGTTTCATAGGTAAGTAACCGCCAATCGCTTCGGGTTGGGTGGAAGGAATGTTTTGATAAGCATCAAAATAAGTTTCACCACCCGGTGTCATGATTACATCGTGATTTTCATTTGCTGCTTGAATGCCTCCTTTTTCGCCCCTCCAACTCATCACCGTTGCATTAGGACTTAAGCCCCCTTCTAAAATTTCATCCCAGCCCAATAAATTTCTATTGTTTTTATTTAAGAATTTTTCAACCCGCTTCACCAAATAACTTTGTAACTCTTCTTCATTTTTTAAGGATTCATTTTTTATTCTTAGTTGACACTTTGGACATTTTTTCCAAGCACCTTTGCCAGCTTCATCACCACCAATATGAATGTATTTGGAAGGGAAGATGGCCATTACCTCGGTTAATACTTTTTCAATAAATTCAAAGCTCGCTTCATTTCCTGCACATATCACATCATTTACATAGGGTTTACCGGAGCAGGAAAGTTCGGGGTAAGCGGCTAATACTTCCTCAGAATGTCCAGGCATTTCAATTTCTGGAATCACCGTAATACCACGTGCGCTTGCATAGGTAACAATATCCTTGGCTTGCTCCTGTGTATAGTAACCACCATAGGCATTGGGATCACCCTCGGATAAATATTTTCGTTCATTATTCCACCAACTTTTCCAATCATTATGTGTTCGGAATGCAGCCATTGATGTTAATTTAGGATAGCTATTGATTTGTAATCTCCAACCAGGTCCATCAGTTAAATGCCAATGAAAAGTATTGAACTTATACAAAGCCATGATGTCCAAATACTTTTTAATAAAGCTAATGGGATAAAAATTTCTCGACACATCAATATGCATGCCACGATATTCAAATCTTGGACTATCAATTATGGTTCCACAAGGAATTTGCTGTGCATTTTTTTGAAGTAATTGAATTTGCACCAAGGTATTTGTCGCTAATAAGGCGCCTTGAATATTTTTCGCTTTAACCAATATCGCATTAGGTGTAATATTAATAATATAACCTTCTTTTGCAATTTTATCCCCACTGCTAGCAAGTATATATTTTATTTTAGTCGCTTGTTTATTAGATGCAAAATTATAGTTGCTTAATTGACTTTGCAATAATTGTTTTGCATGCACAAGTGAAGCAGGTGTTTCAATAATGGTGTTGTGGTAAAAAGAAAATACACCTTTCGTTTCTTTTACGGATACCGGCTTTGGAATAATATTCGTTAAGGAAGTGGTGCTTGCACTAGTAATCACACTTGTAGATTCAACGGTTGTAGTTTGCGCGACAATCTGTTGTAAAAATAGTACCGTTAAAAAAAGTACAGATATTAAAACACTACCTATTTTTTTCATAGTATAAAATATTTTTTATTTAAAAATTTAAAATTCCTTTTCAGCTATATCGCTCACTGGAAGTATTATTTTTCTATTTCGTTTTGACATGTTAAAGCTTAACGAAAGTTGGATTTGGTCTGTTTCATAAATATAATTAGTCGTGGTATAAAAATTAGATCCTCTGGTCGTAATTCTTTGTCTGTTCGAAATTTTTGATCCCATATCTATATTCAGCCATTGCATTTGAAAGGTCCATCGTTGGTCTTGCGTGGTTTTTTTAAGCGACAAATGAGGGGTTACAAAAGCACCATCTTCACCTTGCGCGGTAATTCTGTTTGATAAATAGTTGATAGATAGTTGTAGTGCAAGTCCTTTTTGAATCTTTATACTTTGCGTACTATTTATGCTATAAATAATACTAGCGTTGCTAACATTGACAGCTCCATCAAATATAGTTCCGTCAATTTTATAATGATAAATATTTCCACTAATCAGGGATTGCCAATAAGGGGTAATGGAATTGGTTACATTCACCTCCATTCCAATTTGCAATGCCCTTGAGGCATTGGTAAATACCCTGTTTAATATAGTATCATTATAAACTTTATTTACCCGTTGTATTGGATTTTTGATGTCTTGACGATATATCGTAAAATTCAAGACACTTTTTTGCCAACTTTTTTCAAGTCCCATCTCTAATGCTCCTGTAAGTTCGGGAAGTAAGTTTGGATCCCCTTGTTCTAGTGTTTCTGCATGCTCCCTTTCAGGTAAAGGGTTCAGCTCAAAATTATTCGTTCTTTTAACTCTTCGCGTGTAACTTGTTTTAAGTACTAACTTATCTTTTGCATCATAGCGAAAAATAAAACTAGGGAATAAGCTAGGAAGTATTAAGTCATTTTGTTTATTATTATTGGAAAATGTAAGTGTTCTAACTAAATGCTCTGCCCTTAATCCAATTTGTTTAAATAGTTTATTTTGCTTTTCACTGTATTGTATATAACCCGCATGTATATTATTATTAACTTTTAAATTACTTGAAAATAACGGGTCAATAATAAACTGGGCCATTCCCATATTTTTATATGCGTATTCAAAGTTTCCATCTTGTTTATCATTTCTAAATTGATACCCCATATTAAAAGTACCCGTGTTGTTTTTAAATGTATAATCGGTTTTAAATCTGATTGCATTCAATGGATTGGAACTTGGATTATTGGTTTGTTGGAATAGCACTGCTCTTCCAATATTATTAAAATTTTTATTAATAGTTAATCCTGTTAAATTAGCCCCTTCATATTGTAACGAAAAATTGATTTTAGCTTTCCCCGAAAGTTTGTGATCGTAGCCAACATTTGCTAACGAAAACAGTGCTTCCTTATTCTGTGTATTTTCATTAAAATAATCAAAACTAGTTATGGCACCTGTCGCAATAACACGATGTTTAATATTATATAACAAATCTGCTACCCTACTTTGAAATCTGTTTCCGATATAAACACCCGCTTCCCATCTGTTTCCTAATTTTGTATCATGTCCAATTGCAATACGACCGCCACTATTGTATTTTTTATAACTCCTTTCTCCATTTGAAGGGAAACTAGTGAACACACCATTGATGGTGGTATTTACATCCCCTTCCCGATAACCTGAAATATCATTTCTTAAATAATTAAAACCTATGTTTAGATCCCATTTATTTTTTCTGTAGCCTGCAGTTACATCCACCGAACCCCTCTGCGGCTGTGCATATCTTTTATTATCAAAATTATTGAAAGGCTTAGCACCATACATCACACTTGATTGGACCATCCAACCGAGCTCCAAAGCTGTTTTGGTTACAACATTTATAATGCCACTTTTACCATCCGCATCGTAAGTGGCTCCTGGACTAGTAATCACTTCAATATTTTCAATAGAAGCAGCAGAAAGCTGCGCTAAAATATAACTTGGATCGCCCGCAGATGGCTTACCATTAATCATCACTTGAAAACTACTGGAACCACGCAAGCTAATTTCTCCCAATCCATTGACTGAAACAGCCGGCAGGTTTTTAATTAGATCAATACCATTTCCATTGGCTGCATTTGCAAATTGACCTGCGCTAAAAACCTGCCTGTCCACCTTTAAATTAATGGGCGATTTTTTTCCTAAAACCATTACTTCTGTTAATGAGTATTGGTTATTCTGTAAATTGATATCACCTAATTCGATATTTTTTTTACTCGCTGATAAAAAATGGTCCTAGATCCAAACTGAATAAAAGAAACAATTATGTATGCATTAGTCGTCACATTTTTTTCAAAAATGAATTTACCTTCGATATCTGATAAGGCTTGGAACACTTTAATACCAGTACTATCATATAAGCTTATGCTTACCGCCTCCATCGGAGTGCCTTGTTTATCTAATATTCGTCCACTTATTTTTGTTGTTTGTCCAAACACATCCGTAGTTAAGCCTAAAAAAAGCAAACAACTAATAATAGAAAATCGAATGGGAATTAATTTCATATAATTATTACTAATACGATCTTATTTAATTTTTGATGAGTTGTTTTGATGATGAACTGCTGCTTAATTTTCCTGCTGCATCTACTCCAGAAATAAATACGATCCCTGGTTTTTTTCCTTTTTCAAAACTACCTAAATGTTTATCCATTTGTAATGCGCGCGCGCCATTTAGTGTCGCCCAGCAAAGCATTTCAGCTAATTCAATGGTTGGGTTGTGTTTTTGAATGGTTTTTAATTCATCCAAAATATTTAAACTCCAGTTACTGGCATAGCTATCCGTTCCCACTACGATATTTACTTTTTGCACGCGTAATAAATCAATGGGCGGCATCGCGCTTTCAATGTATTGATTGGCATTGGGACATAAGCACCATGAAGTATTGGGCATTTGTTGGCGTACTGCTTGAATGTCATCAACTGAGGTAAAACTATTGTGTACTAAAATACAATGGGCGGCAGTATTTATTTTTGGCAATACCGATTGCAAACTTGATTTTCCAGTGGCATGAAAATAATCAAGTGCAACTTTAGTACGTTCATACATGCTAAGAAAGTCGCCTGTCTTATTTTTAAAAAATTCGTTCTCTGCAGCAGTTTCTTGGTTATGCATACTAATAGTATGTGATCCAAAATGATTTGCTAATAATTTTAATAATGTAAAAGTGCAGGAGTAAGGCGCATGTGGCACCAATGATGCGCGAATACAATTTTGTTCAAAAGTATTTTGTAAAATAATACCTGCATTTATTTTATCCTGCGCGCGCGTAGGATCTAAATCGTACAACTCAACAAAACTATAATAAGCCAAACGATGTTTCGATTTTGTATCCAACGTATCAAGTGTATTACAAATATCTCCCACCGCCACAATGCCATTTTCAAACATTTCATTTTCTGCCGCAACAATTGCTTCTTGAATAATAACATCTTCTACTTTTCTCAAACCCACAATTTGTTTTACAAATTCTTGCAAGCCCGTTTTCGCAGGAATCATTCCTTTCATGTGCGATAATTCCAAATGACAATGTGCATTGATAAAACCCGGACAAAGGATACCTTCTAAATTTTGAATATCTTCCCCAGCATCTTCAATGCCCACCAAGGCTTCGATGGTACCATCTTTTTGGGTAATTAAAACCAGCTGGTCTTCTAAAAGCTCAGTGCCTGTAAAAATTTGGGTTGCCTGAAATTTCTGATACATATATATAAGTATGGTAAATTTAGGTCAGAACCCTCAATATTTAAGTAGATTAATGTCATATCGGCAATTTACAATTTCTTAACTCATTGATATTCAGCAACATTTTAGTATGAATTATTTTATGATACAAAATTATTATTGATTATCAACTAGTTATAGATATACGGTAAAAATTCGACCCTCAAATCTTGGGAAAACTCAATTTCCCCCCTTACCTTCGCCCTCCCTTATAAAAGGGGAATATTTTATGGCTGACGGGATAGCGCAGCCTCATTAAAACAAAGAATTATGAGTAAACTACATTTCACCACGAAGCACGCCAACGCGGCTACCGTTAAACATGGCTGGTACATTGTTGATGGTACTAATCAAACCGTAGGACGTATCGCTT
>CAXNDZ010000023.1:0-16573 GCA_964201225.1 Chitinophagales bacterium
CCTTCTGAGGAAGGTGCGGTTTTCCCAAGACCATTTGGTATTTTCTATACCAATGACCGTCCTTGTTATGAGGATATGATGGCATTGCAAATTGAAGAAGCAATGACTAGCAAAGGTCCTGGTGATTTAGATAAGTTAATTCGTGGTAAAGAAACTTGGGAAATTAAATAGTCAAAAGGGTTTACCTACTAATACCTAATTTTAAAATGAGTCCAATGGGCTCATTTTTTTTGGCGTATACCTTTCGTATTTTAGATTTCACTTTTTTATTTTTCCCATTAGTCTATTATTATTCCTTCGCTTTTTATTTATAGATCAATGTGATTTTGTTTTAAAGCTTTCATCACCATGGCGGTTCGTTGTTTCACATGTAGCTTTTTAAATACCCTGTCTCGATAGCCGTATATAGTGTTTATACTTTTTTGCAGCGCTTTGGCAATCTCGTCATAATTTAAATCCTTGGCACATTGTTGTATGAATATAATTTCATTTTGCGTGAGTGGGGTTCGGTTATAATTAAGCTCCTTAATACTTATTTCTCCCAACATATTGCTGGTGATTAATTTTGATTTGTCGGAAGATAAATTAAATCGGGTACGGTTTCGGACGGTGTACTTGAAATCGATAAGCGCTTCGTCGGTAAAAAAAATACCATGTAATCCATGTTTCATTAAATAGCAAATAGTGCGCATAAACTTGCTATCCGATTTTAATAGGATAAATGGGTGGTTACTTCTCATTTTAATACATTTAATTACTTCCACAATTTCAAAATAATTATAACTATCAGCGATGATACACAAATCAGGAACCTGTTTTTCATTTTTGATAAAATCGCAAAATTCGGTAATGGATCCAGAACTAAATATTACTTTACATTCGTCTTGTTTTTCAATAATGAGTTTCAAAGAATCACGCGTCACTAATTTTTGTTCCAAATAAATGATACTAAACATAGCTTGTTTTTATTTGAAAACTAAAACAAACCTATTGGAGTAAAAAGGAGTAGTTTTGCACAACAGAAATTATGCTAATTAGTATACATCCTACAAATCCGCAGCCTAGACAGCTTGCTATCATTAAAGATTGCTTAGAAAGCGGCGGTATCATTGCATACCCTACTGATACGATCTATGGGCTAGGTTGTGATATTTTTCATCCAGAAGCAGTTGAGAAAATTTGTGCTATAAAAAAAGTAAGTCCTGAAAAAGCGCAGTTAAGTTTTATTTGCTCGGATCTAAGTCATTTGAGTAATTATGCGAAGAGTATTAACAATTCTTTGTTTCGAATTTTGAAAAGCACCTTGCCTGGGCCATTTACTTTTGTATTGCCTGCGAGTAAGGAAGTCCCTAAAATTTTACAAAACAAGAAAAAAACAATTGGACTTCGCATCCCTGATAATAAAATTGCATTAGCAATTATTGAAACATTGGGTCATTCTATATTGTCGGCTTCCTTCCCTGGTGAAAACATTGAAGATTATACCGATCCCGAAATCATTCAAGAATATTGGGGCAAACAAGTAGATATTGTAGTGGATGGCGGCATTGGCGGCATTATTCCTTCGACTGTGGTGGATTGCACCACGGATGAATATATTATTTTAAGACAGGGCGCAGGAATTTGGGAGTTTTAACACACTAAATGACCAGTCAAATTATTCTAAGTATTATAATAGGTCAAGTTGTTGGGGTAATATTTTGAAACTTTTTCGGTGTTCAAAACATAAGCCATGAAGGGCGATGGCTGCGCGGTGCACAGCGGTGCCGTATCCTTTATTTTTATCCCAGCCGTATTGCGGATATTTTTTATGTAATTTTTTCATCCATTCATCCCGCGCAGTTTTGGCCAGGATACTGGCCGCGGCAATATTAGCATATTGCCCATCGCCCTTAATGATGGTTTGATGCGGTACTTTTTTATAGGCATAAAACCGATTCCCATCTATTGCAATAAATTTTGCTTTTGGTTTTAATTGGTCTAGGGCAAGATGCATGCATTTGATGGAAGCTTTTAAAATATTGGACGCATCAATTTCGGCGGCGGATTGCTTTGCAATCGCCCATGTAATGGCGGATGCTTTTATAATGGGGGCTAATAATTCCCTTTGTGCTTCGGTGAGTTGTTTACTGTCATTTAACAGCGGGTGATAAAAGTTTTTAGGAAGCACCACCGCCGCCGCAAACACTGGTCCTGCATAACAACCCCGGCCGGCTTCGTCGCAGCCGGCCTCCAATAATTGATCTTGGTATTGATTGATTAGTTTAGGCAAGGTTTAATATTCTTTTTTTAATGAAGTGGTACTTCGGTTATCACTATTTGTTTGACCAGATTGACCCTACTATCTGTAAATATTTTTCTGTTTATTTTGGCAGCTAATTATTATTGTAAAATTGAAACATATTGGGGACAAACCAAAATCAATCTGACTGCCTTGTTTGATTACTTTGTACCTTTGTCCTATAAATGTAAGGCATGGATTTGAACGATCATAAATCAAAAAAGGTAGCGAATTGGCTATTATTAGGGGTATTCATGACCGTGATTCAAATTGCCTTGGGTGGAATTACGCGTTTAACGGGTAGTGGCCTTTCTATCACGGAGTGGGATGTAGTTACAGGAACACTCCCTCCAATGAATGAAACTACTTGGCAGGAATTATTTGCAAAGTATAAAACAACCCCTCAGTTTCAGTTACTCAATTTTGATTTTACGGTTGCTAATTTCAAATTTATCTTTTTTTGGGAGTGGTTTCACCGTTTGTGGGCGCGCACGATTGGTTTGGTTTTTGCTTTGGGGTTTATTTATTTTTTATCAAAAAAATATTTTCAACCTAGAATGATCAAGCCACTATTAATTTTATTTTTATTGGGTGCTTTACAAGGTGCCATCGGTTGGATCATGGTAGCGAGTGGGTTGGAAGGAGATGCGGTATACGTTAAGCCAACCAGATTAGCCCTCCATTTTACTTTTGCATTAGGATTGTTAGCTTATACTTATTGGTTTGCATTATCACTCACTGTAAATCCTATTCGCAGAAATAGCGGTAACCAAGATGCGTCTGATAAAATTAAGGGCATCCGAAAATTTGCATGGATCCTATTATTGATTTTATTTTTTCAATTAATATATGGGGCATTGATGGCGGGGCATAAGGCGGCCAATGTTGCAGCAACTTGGCCTACTATTAATGGGCAATGGTTGCCTGCTGGATTATTGGGTAAGGATGATTTTTTACTCAATGCAATTAATAATACCATCTGGGTTCATTTTATTCATAGGGGCCTTGCTTACTTATTATTAGTATTGGTCATTTTTTGGACTGCTCGATTATTAAAGTTGCAAGGAAATAATTTTTGGGTACGCGCTAGAATACTTCCAGCGATATTGGTATTCTTGCAAATTGTTTTAGGCATTTTTACGGTATTATTAAGTGCACATATTGTTCCAGGTGTGTGGGGTAGTTTTGAATGGCTGGCGCAACTGCATCAGCTTGTAGGAATGTTTTTCATGCTGTCGGTAATTAATATTTTATACGCTACGAAATAATTTTTATGCAAAAAGATATAGCTTCTCTACGCCGCGATTACCAACTAGCTTCTTTGGATGAAGCCGCTACCGCGGCGCATCCCATGGATCAATTTGAACATTGGTGGGAGGAAGCCATAGCAAGTAATATAGACGAAGTAAACGCATTTGTACTTTCCACTGTGGATGCCCAACGCGCTCCTTCGTCGCGCGTCGTTTTATTAAAAGGCTATACCCCAGCAGGTTTTGTATTCTTCACCAATTATGATAGCGCGAAAGGGCAGGAGATTGATGCAAACCCTATTGTTGCGATTAACTTTTTTTGGAAGGAATTAGAAAGACAAATTCGTATTACAGGTACTATAAAAAAAATTAGCACGGAAGAAAGCGATGAATATTTTCACTCTCGTCCACTCGGTAGTCAGGTAGGCGCTATTTCATCTCCGCAAAGTCAAGTGATTCCGAATCGTGAATACCTCGAACAATTAGTAGCTACTAATTTAGAAAAGTACAAAGAAGGAAATGTACCACTACCTTCAAATTGGGGTGGGTATATTGTGCATCCTACCAATATTGAATTTTGGCAAGGGCGCAGCTCACGCTTACACGACCGCATCAAATATAATTTAGCATCAGATAGTCAATGGACGAAAGTTCGCTTAGCGCCTTAATTAAGAATAAATATCGCGTAACTTAATTCATCATTTTATAAATACAAATGATATTAAACAAAACGATCCCTCGCATACGCGAGGGATCGTTTTGTTTGAGCTATATTTTTTTAAAATTATTTCTTACGTCCTAACACTTTTTTAGCTGCTGCAAAAATATCGGGTGTATCCAAACCATACTTTGCTAATAATTGATTCGGTGTTCCACTCTCTCCAAAAGTATCCTGAGTTCCTATATATTCAATAGGTACTGGACAATGTTTTGCTGCTACTTGTGCAACAGCATCTCCCATACCGCCAATCACATTATGTTCTTCTGCAGTTACAGCACATCCTGTTTTTGAAATGCTTGCAACAATTGCGTCAACATCCAATGGTTTAATCGTATGTAAATTGATTATTTCAACACTAATTCCTTCTGCTTCTAATAATTTTCCAGCTTCTATGGCTTTCCATACTAAGTGACCGCATGCAAATATGGAAATATCTTTTCCTTCACTTAATTTTTGTGCTTTTCCAATCACAAAATCTGATCCATCTTCTTTGGAAAAGTTGGGCCATTTTGGACGGCCAAACCTTAAGTATACAGGTCCTTGATAATCAGCAATAGCCTTAGTTGCAGCCTTAGTTTGATTAAAATCACATGGTACCACAACTGTCATGCCTGGTAACATTTTCATGAGTCCAATATCTTCTAATATTTGATGCGTTGCACCATCTTCTCCTAATGTTAATCCAGCGTGTGATGCACAAATTTTTACATTCTTATCTGAGTAAGCAACACTTTGTCTAATTTGATCATACACTCTTCCTGTACTAAAATTCGCGAATGTAGTAGTGTAAGGAATTTTACCACCAATGGTTAATCCAGCAGCAATGCCAATCATATTGGCTTCTGCAATACCCACTTCAATAAAACGATCTGGAAATTCTTTGATGAATGTGCCTAACTTAAAGGAGCCTGCTAAGTCAGCTGTAAGTACCACTACTTCACTATTTTGTTTTGCTAGCTCATGAATACCTTCGCCAAATCCAGCTCTGGTTTCTTTTTCATTCAGCATCACGATATCTTTTACATTCATAGGGTTATATTAAAGCTTTATTAAAGCGGTGATCATTTAATTTTCAAAAGTGGAATAAAAATACGGTGTCTTTGCTTCAAACTCGGCGCTACAGGTATCCACCATTTTATAAACGCGGGTGATACCTAATGCTTTTCTTTTTTCATACACAGCATCATCGTTGGTGTTTCCTTTTAATACCTTAGCAATTTGCATATCGCTAAATCCATGTTGTTTGGCTTCCTTGATTAATTCAGTGGGGATAGAATTTATATCGTGGTTCATTAATTCTTTTTCAATATTGCAGATGATGCGTATTTGATATAAGAACCAAGAATCAATACCAGTAGCAGCTACAATGGAACGAACCGTAGATCCTTGCATTAATGCATCTTTGATTCTGAATATGCGATCCCACTTGGGTACTTTGATATATTCCATCAGCTCCTCATTCTTCATTAAACTTTTTCCATAATAACCTAAACCAATCGCTTCGTTCTCCAAGCTCTGACAAGCTTTTTGAATGGCTTCCGTAAAGCTGCGACCAATCGCCATTACTTCACCTACACTTTTCATTTGTAAACCTAAGGTATCATTTGCCCCTTTGAATTTATCAAAATTCCAACGAGGTACTTTTACAATTACATAATCCAATGCAGGTTCAAAGTAGGCAGAAGTAGTTTGTGTAATTTGATTTTTTAATTCATCTAATCTATAACCAATCGCCAACTTAGCAGCAATTTTTGCAATTGGGTAACCAGTTGCTTTTGATGCTAATGCAGATGAGCGAGAAACGCGTGGATTAATTTCAACCGCAATCAATTCTTCTGTCACCGGATTTTGTGCAAATTGCACATTACATCCGCCAGCAAAATTACCCAAACTGCGCATCATCAACATTGCTTTATTACGCATGTCCTGAAATGATGTATCACTTAAGGTCATTGCAGGTGCTACTGTTATTGAATCACCCGTATGCACGCCCATTGGATCCAAGTTTTCAACGGTACATATAATAACCACATTATCCGCTTGGTCTCTTAATAATTCTAATTCATATTCTTTCCATCCCAAAACTGCTTTTTCCACCAATACTTCGTGTATAGGGGAGGCCTTTAATCCTCTTTCTAATGCAGCATCTAATTCACTTGCATCATGTACAAATCCACCACCTGTTCCACCTAAGGTGAATGATGGACGAATCACTAATGGGAATCCGATGACTTGTGCAAATTCTTTTCCTTCTAAAAAACTATTTGCTACACGGCTTGGTGCAACTGCTATTCCTATTTTCACCATCAATTGTCTGAACTGTTCTCTATCTTCTGCTAAATCAATCGCTGCAACATCCACACCAATCATGCGACAATTGTATTGTTTCCATAATCCTATCTCATCCGCTTCCTTACATAAGTTTAATGCTGTTTGTCCACCCATTGTTGGAAGTACTGCATCAATTTGATTTTCTTGTAAAATTTGCTCGATGCTTTCCACATTCAATGGCAATAGATATACCTTATCCGCCATCATTGGATCGGTCATGATCGTAGCTGGATTACTATTGATCAATATCACATTAATTCCCTCCTCTCTCAGTGACCTCGCGGCTTGAGAACCAGAGTAATCAAATTCGCAGGCTTGACCTATAATAATCGGTCCAGAACCTACAATTAATACGGTTTTGATGGATGTGTCTTTGGGCATGGCTACAAAAATATAAATTGCGCAAACCTACAAAATTTTACCGGAATTTGCCCCCTTTTCCACCCTAAACATTTTTGTCCTATTTAAATGCTACCTTCACAGCCAACTCAAGTTTATGGCAGTTATCAAAGAAGGGGCTAAAGCGCCTCAGTTTAAAGGTGTTGACCAACACGGCAACACAGTTTCCATCGCAGATTTTAAAGGTAAAAAACTCGTTTTATACTTTTACCCAAAGGATGACACGCCAGGATGTACAGCACAGGCCTGTAATTTGCGCGATAATTATAAAGCATTGCTAAAGAAAGGCTTACAAGTGCTAGGGGTGAGTGTGGATTCGGTTAAATCACATGAAAAATTCATCGAAAAGTACGATTTGCCTTTTTCTTTAATTGCAGATGAGGACAAAAAAATTGTAGACAAATACAATTTATGGGGTCAAAAAAAGTTCATGGGTCGCACTTATATGGGCACTACTCGAACTACCTTTTTAATTGACGAAGCAGGAATGGTTCGCTTTATCATTGACAAACCTGACACCAAGGACCACACAAAAGAAATTTTAGCCATTAGTGGTTGGTAAAAAACCAACTTTTTAATACTACTGCACCCCGTTCCTTTTGGATACGGGGTGTTTTGTTTTTAAATCATTTTATTGAATTTATTTTCTGCTTCGAAGGATTTTTGATTGTAAATTATCTAATTAACAATTGTGTAATAGCAAATAATAATAAGCATGTATATTGATTCGTTAATATTATACAACAGGTTTAAACTTTATTATTATTTTTACATCTAATTTTTATAAATCTTCCCCTATGACAAATAAAATAATTTATGTTTTAATGTTCAGTTTTTTAGCTGCTTCTTGTTCTAAAAGCTCAACAACAAGTACGACTACGCCGACGACAACTACGCCCATAGTGAGTGGCACCGTACCTGATGTATATAAAAAAATATACGGCGCTACCAGTATCACTTCCGATGGTACTTACATTACGATAAAATCAACAGGTGCCCCTGACCATAAAAGTTCCTACTACGCAACGTCAAATGCTTTGTACGATAATTTTTCTGGTGCCACTTTTGGCGGATATAATTTTGCAAAAAATCCAAATTCAATTGCTGAAAAATCTTACATTTTTAAAATCCCCGTTGCTCCGAAAGTGGCCACGAATCATGCGGCTACACCCTTAGGGGCTATTGGTGTTTCATTGAATGGGGTTCCATTTTTTAATCAGTATGCTGGACCGAATCAACCTTTAACAGGCGAAATAGTTTCCTTTGATCGCTACTGGGGTCACCCAGCACCTACAGGGCAATATCATTATCATGTGGAGCCACTTTATTTAACAACTATTAAAGTGACAAAATCATCCTTATTGGGATTTTTATTAGACGGCTTCCCTGTGTATGGACCTGAAGAAAATGGGGCATTGGTAGATAATTCAAAATTGGATGCTTACCATGGCCACACTTCAGTTACTACTGATTTTCCATCTGGCATTTATCATTATCATATTACGAATACGGACCCCTATATTAATGGTTCAGGTTATTATGGAACGCCTGGTACCGTTTCACAATAAATGAAAGGACTATTTTATATCAATTTTATTTTTGCTTGTATTTTTATGCATGCTTGTAATACTATAGATCCAACCCGTACATTTGATGTTCCAGTGGCGACTGATACTTTGCAACCTGAAATTATTTTACCCAATCAATATTTAAATCGCAAGGAACAATTTTTATCCTTTCATCAGGATACCCTTTACTATCAAGATAAAAAATACAGTGGTTATATCTATGATCATTTTGAAAATGGCGATTCTGCATTTGTAGGAAGTTATTTAAATGGTATTGAGGAGGGGGTATTTAAAAAATGGTATCGAAATAATCAGTTAGGGGAGTATAGAACCTATCATTTAGGAAAAAAAGTAGGTAAGCATGTTGGTTTTTGGGAAGATGGCCAGCCTAAATTTGAATTTAATTTTATAGATGGTGAACTGCAGGGTGTTTCTAATGAATGGTATCGAAACGGCCAGCCCTATAAAGCATTTCATTATAAAATGGGATATGAAAACGGGAGTCAAAAAATGTGGTGGGAAAATGGAATCATTCGCGCAAATTATGTGGTGAAACAAGGTAGGCGCTATGGTTTGATTGGTTTAAAATTATGTATGACCCCGCAGGATTCAATTGATTTTAAAATTAAATAATTGGGTATGCAAAAGTATGGTGGCTTTTTTATTTTTTGTTTAATTGCATTAGGTGCGTGTAACAATGCAACGAATAGCAATATGGTCCAGAAGAAAGATAGCTTAGTTTCACTTCCTTTTTTTAATCAACCTGATTGGACGCCGGAATGGATTGGTGAAACTGACAGCGCTTATAAAAATATTCATGCCATACCTTCCTTTTCCTTCTTAGATCAAAATGGAATAGTAGTAGATGAGAATTTGGTAAATGGTAAAATTTATGTGGCTAATTTCTTTTTTACTAAGTGTCGTAATATTTGTCCAAAAATGACCAATAATATGCATCTGTTGCAGGAGTCATTTAAAGAGGATACTTCTATATTATTGCTTTCCCATTCTGTCACTCCTGAAACAGATGATGTAATGGTGTTAAACAAATATGCGTTGGATAATAAAGTAGATGCAGCAAAATGGCATTTGCTTACCGGCGATAAAAAGGCCATATATGGTTTAGCAAAACAACAATATTTTGCAGGAGATACTGTTGGATATTACCAATCTGGCAATGAATTTTTACATACTGAAAATTTCATATTAGTGGATCAGCATCGCCGTATTCGTGGGGTTTATAACGGCACATTGCCCGTGGAAATAAATCGTATTATAGAAGATATTGCGATTTTGAAATCTGAAATCACATCTTTTTAAAATAAAAACAACTCACTTTTCGCAAGCCAATTTTAATTTTTACTATCTTCGCTTACTATTATGGACATTCAATTTGATAAATATTTTCTTGTACTTCAAAATATTGCCACAAGGTATTATTTGCTAGGTGGGCTTGTGTTTTTATTATTTTATGTTGTATTAAAAAATAAAATAGTTCATAAAAAAATACAACTATTATTTCCTAAAAAAAGTGATTATTTGCGTGAAATTGGGTACAGTACTTTCACAATGTTATTGGTTGCATTCATTCCTGTTTTTTTTATTTTTAATCCCGCTGTTAAACCATACACCACTTTGTATCAAAATATAAGTGATTATGGCTGGGTATATTATTTTGCTGCATTCCCAATTATGTTTGTAATGCACGATACTTATTTTTATTGGACACATCGTATTATGCATCATAAAAGTTTGTTCAATGTAATGCACTTAGTACATCATAAATCAACCAACCCTTCCCCATGGGCTGCTTATGCATTTCATCCCTTGGAAGCAATTGTTGAAGTAGGTATTTTTGCTGTGTTTTTATTTACAATTCCAGTGCATAGGTCTCATACGATTATCTTTTTCCTTTTGTCCATTATGTATAATATATATGGTCATTTAGGTTGGGAATTGTATCCTAAAGGTTTTAGTAAAAACTGGTTTGGTAAGTGGATTAACACTTCCGTAAACCATAACCAACACCATAAATACTTTAAGGGTAATTATGGCTTATACTTTTTGTTCTGGGATCGTATCATGGGCACTATTCGCCCCGATTATGATGAAGCTTTTGAGGAAGTTAAAAGTAGATAATTGTGTCCTCCATTAGATTACTTCGCTAGCAAATACACCGCCCAGCTCATGAAATAAGCTAAGCCGGTCATCATAAAAAATTGGATGGTGGGCCATTTCCAGGATTGCGTTTCCCGCTTTACAACAGCAAGCGTACTCATACATTGCATGGCCAATACATAAAATATCATTAGGGATAAAGCAGCTGCAAAGCTGTATACTTTGGTGCCATCAGGTCGTACTGCTGCTTTTAATTTATCACGTAAGGAACTATTGTCCGATTCTTCCACACTATATAAAGTAGCCATGGTGCCTACAAATACTTCACGCGCTGCAAAGGAAGTGATCAGTGCGATGCCTATTTTCCAATCAAATCCCAATGGAGCAATGAGGGGTTCAATTTTTTTACCCATAATACCTGCGTAGGAATTTTCTAATTTTTCAGTATTGTATTCACGATCAAATTGCTTTTGTTCTAATTCATTCATCTTTGATCCGCCATTAGAATTTGAAATTTGTTGTGCATACTTCTCTTCCACCAATTTCATTTTTTCGGCAGGGCCATAACTACTTAAAAACCACAACAATAAACTAATAATAATAATCACCTTACCTGCATCCCGCACAAAAATGGTTGCCTTTTGAATCATGGTGGTTCCTACATTTTTCCAACGTGGCGCGCGGTAAACAGGTAGCTCCAAAATAAAATAACTCTTCTCTTTTATATTTATAAATAATTTTAAAACAAGACTCGCTAGTAATGCCATTACGATCCCCATTACATATAATCCCATCATCACCATTCCCTGTAAACTTAAAAATCCAAAATATAGTTTATCGTCAATTACCAATGATATTAAAATAGTGTACACTGGTAATCTTGCACTGCAACTCATAAACGGCGTTACCATGATGGTGAGTAATCTTTCCTTTTTATTTTCAATATTACGCGCACTCATAATAGCAGGTACCGCACAGGCAAATCCACTAATCATGGGCATTACACTTTTTCCATTGAGGCCCACCTTACGCATGAGCTTATCACTTAAAAAACTAATTCGCGCCATGTAACCGGTATCCTCTAATAATGTTATCAATCCAAATAGGATCATGATCTGAGGTACAAATATCACAATGCCGCCAATCCCTGCAACCAATCCATTCACTAGCAAGTCCTCCCACCAAACATTGGGTAGTACTGCGTTTAAATAGGCGGTCACATTGGTGAATATCCACTCAATGCCATCCATCGGGAATTTTGCCATCCAAAAAACGGACTGAAATAAAATAAACAAAACTGAAAATAAAATAGCGTATCCACCCACGCGGTGTAAAAATATATTATCTAATTTTTCTGATCTTTTCTTTTTCGCAGTTGGGTCGGGCTCCACTACGCGATTTTTCATGATCTCTTGAATACGACTGTAGCGTTGTAGAATTTCCTGCGCTTGCGTTTTTGTATGATTAAAATTGTGATCAATTTCAATTTGCTCAATAGTGTTTTGCATTTCATCATCTAATGGAAATGCTTCATGATGCATTAAATAATGTAACGCAGCGTATTCACTATGTGTTGGGTATAATTTTTTAAAATCATTGATGACTTCTGGCGCTAATGCTTTATTGTCAATAAAACTTTCGACATTTTTAGCGCGCGGTGTTTGTATGATGGTATTTAATGCTGCTTTTAATTCTTGTAAGCCTTTATTTTTTCTAGCATCTACTGCTACTACAGGGATGCCTAAATCTGCTTGCAATCCTGCAATATCAATTTTGATTCCTTTTTTTGCAGCAAGGTCATTCATGGTAAGTGCCAATACCACCGGAAGTTTTAAATCTATTATTTGACTACAAAAAAGTAGGTTGCGTTTTAAATTACTCGCATCAGCTATTAATAATATGACATCTGTTTTAACATCGGGATCAACACCCATCAATACTTTATAAGCAACCCATTCATCTTCTCTTTTTGGGTAAAAACTATAAGTGCCGGGCAAATCAATTAAAGTGGTTGGGTAATCCCCGATGACCATCTTGCCTGTTTTTTTATCTACCGTAACACCTGGGAAATTACCTACTTTTTGGTGCAGGCCAGTGAGTGCATTAAATAGGGAGCTTTTCCCAGAATTGGGGTTCCCGACAAGTGCGATATGTAAACTGGCGTTCATGAGGGGCAAAGCTAACTTTTAACATTGGGTATAGCTTACGAAATAGGAAATTGAGAACTGCTGTATAAATGATTAAAATCATAGGTTTTAACTCAGCTAACTAGCTGTTAGGGTATTCAAGATCAATTTTAGTTCATCGCTTAATTTTCTTATTAGGTATTTGATAAATTGCTATTAATTCCTAGCTGCTTTGCTTATTTTTGTTACACAAACAGCTATTATGCGTAAAATACTCGGGTTGGTTTTGATTTTCTTGCCTTTTATTGGATTGGCTCAAAAATTAAAAAAAGCAGATAAAGTCCTTATTCAAAATATACAAAATCATATCAAGTATTTATCGAGTGATGAACTTGAAGGACGTCGTGCGGGTTCGGTAGGTGAACAAAAAGCGGTGGACTATATAGTTGCACAATACCAAGCATTGGGGATACAACCTATGGGTGTGGATGGATATATTCAACCATTCCCAATTGATGAAGGTAAGCGTTTAACAGCAGGTTCATTTTTGAATATCAATGGCGAAGCACTTGTTTATGATAAAGAATTTATTCCATTGTCCAATAGTGGATCAGGAAAATTTAGTTCAAATGCAGCGATTACTTTAAATGAATCAAAACAGGTTTGGTTTAAGGATTTAAATGAAGTGCTAGATGCTGCGGTGACCAATCCGCATTTTGATTTGAATCAATGGATCATTGATTTTACAAAGGAAGTAAAAGCAAAAGGTGCAAGCGCTTTATTTTTATATAACAAAGGAACTTTTGTCGACAATATTCAATTTAATAAATTTGATACTGCCGCGTCTTTGTCTATCCCAGTGGTATATTTTACAAGGAATGCTTGGTTGAAACATTTCAATGATGATATTGATACTTATAAAATTAATGCTAACATTGAATTTGAACACGCCACTCGAACGGCACATAATGTTGCAGCCTTTATTGATAACAAAGCCACCAATACGGTAGTTATTGGCGCGCACTTGGATCACTTAGGCTACAATGAAGATCGAAGTGCATTAGACGTCAATAATGCAATTCGTAATGGTGCAGATGATAATGCAAGTGGTACCAGTGCGATTATTGAATTAGCTAAATTATTGAAGAAAAAATCGCCTAAAAATAACAACTATTTAATCCTACACTTTTCGGGAGAGGAGTTAGGATTGTTTGGAAGTAAGTATTGGTTAGAGCACCCCACTTATAAGGGCAATTTAAATTACATGATTAATTTGGACATGGTGGGCAGGTACGATACTGCGCGTAAATTAACGGTAGGAGGATATGGTACTTCAACTAAGTGGGCCGATATTTTAGCAAAAACACCCACTGCTTTAATTACGCATTATGATAGTGCTGGCGCGGGTCCTAGCGATCATGCTAGTTTTTATCGCAAGGATATGCCTGTGTTGTTTATGTTTACTGGCAGTCATAGTGATTATCATAAAGCAACAGACGATTGGGATAAAATTAATTATACAGGCGAAGCTGCAATCATTCAATATGTAAATAATATCATTAAAAATACGGATGCTGTTGGTAAGCTTGATTTTTTAAAAACACGTGAAAACTCCATGGGCAAAAGCAATAAATTTACAGTGAGTTTAGGGGTCATGCCGGATTATGCTTTTACGGGTACAGGTGTTCGTATCGAAGGGGCAACGCCAGGAAAATTAGCGGAGCGTTTGGGCTTAAAGGGAGGAGATATATTATTACAGGTGGGTGATTATAAGTTGGTAGATGTGATGAGTTATATGACAGCACTTTCAAAATTTAAAAAAGGAGATAAAACTACTTTGGTATATAAAAGAGGTGTAGATGAGGTGAAATTAGATATAGAGTTTTAACAAAGAAGATTGCTTTGATAATTAGGTATAGTTATATAAATTTATAAAGTGAGCGGTAAATTAATTTTAGATCAGGATGCAATTAACGAAAATGATTTCGAGGGTTCTCGCATCTTAGGTATTTCTGCGCCTATCAAAAATTATCAATTCTGTATTTTATTAAATCAATATATGGGTTTTGAATTCAGGTTTAATCCTGATCATGAAATTGCTTTAAAAAGAAAAAACAGAACCTACTATTTTTCCATGTATGAAGGAACTGAACCCACCACTTCCATTCAACATTTTGTTTATCACAACCAATTTGATGGTGAATATTTATTGCCTGAACTGAAACACATGGATTTTATTTGGTGGATTAGAGGGGAGTGGATTGATGATGAAAAAGTAAATGATATTTTACAAACGGTACGCGGTATTAAAGGCGTTCAAATGGTCGCCGAGCTCACCCCCGATCAAATCAAAAACAAAGGTCATTTGATTTTTGAATAAGTAATAGCAATAAAATAAGTGCCAAAAAGTACTCGTTTATACTAGTCCTTATTGATATAAATCCTTTTTTCCAACGCGGCACTGCAGCTGCCAATAGGCTCGGTATATTGAATGCCTAAATCCTTTAAAATAGTTTGTACTTCCTGTAATGCATGGGGTGCTACTGCGATTAATAAGCCGCCATTGGTTTGCGGATCGGGTAATAATTTGGTCGCTTCTTCCTCGTCAATGCCGTCGCCAAAAACTACGCCAGCACTGCAGGAGCTCCAATTACGCGCTGTAGCGCCAGGGATTGTTTTTTGTGCGATATAAGATCGAACTGCAGGAATGATCGGAATTTTATTATAATGTATGGTAGCTGATAAATTGCTTCCTTCCATCATCTCAGTTAAATGTCCTAGCAATCCAAAACCGGTTACATCAGTCATCGCATGTACGTCTTTTATTTTTCCCAATGCTTCTCCTGCTTTGTTAATGGTGGTTAATTGTTTTACTAAAAAATTCAAATCATCTTCAGTTAATAGTCCTCTTTTTTGTGCAGTTGCCATGATGCCCACCCCTAATGGTTTGGTTAATATTAATACATCACCTTGTTGTGCAGTATCATTTCTTTTTAAATTTTCAATGTCAATAATTCCATTCACCACCAATCCAAAAATGGGATCTTGACTATCAATACTATGACCGCCTGCAATAACAATACCCGCTTCAGCACAGGTTTTGCGTGCACCTTCCATTACCTTAGCTGCTTCACTCGCAGGAAGTGATGCTAATGGCCAACCCAATACAGCCAAAGCAAATATAGGTTTTCCGCCCATCGCATACACATCACTAATGGCATTGGCTGCTGCAATTTGTCCAAATGAAAATGCATCATCCACAATCGGCATAAAGAAATCGGTGGTACTAATCACTGCAGTTTTTTCATCTATTTGATATACGGCAGCATCATCTCTACTGTCATTTCCTACTAATAATTGAGGTACATTACTTTTAGCACCAACATTATGCGCAGCTAAAATTTCAGACAGTATGGCTGGTGAAATTTTACAACCACATCCACCACCTTTTGAGTATTGCGTTAATTTATATTCCATTGTATTTTTCTTTATTCACTAATTTTTTTAATTAATTGTAATTCCATTTTTTGTAAAGTCAACGCTTCCCCTTCTGTTAACCATGAATTTAACGATGCGCTTAATGCCGCCGCTAATTTTTTTTGCATTGTTTTTAAATCCCAATCCTTGCCTGTAATTTGTTTTAAGGAAACTGGATTCCCGGCCTCATTTGAAAAATGGGTCTGGTTGATATTCAATCCAATCCCAATGACGGTCCAAGTCCAATGGGTTCCGCGCACCATGTTTTCAATCAATATGCCCCCTGCCTTTCTGTCACGCCA
>CAXNDZ010000024.1:0-16454 GCA_964201225.1 Chitinophagales bacterium
GCAAAATTAGAATTACCTAAACCACCACGGCCTCCTTTGGCTAATATAATTTCTTGGCCATCTGTTAATATTTCTGCTTCTACTTTACCAGTTTCTTCGTCTCTTGCAATGGTACCCAATGGTACTTCAATGATAATATCCTTACCATCTTTTCCGGTACAATTATTTTTACTGCCACCTTCCCCATCCTCTGCGATTACATTTTTATAGTAACGTAAGTGTAATAAGGTCCATAATTGCGCATTGCCCTTTAAAATGATATGGCCTCCACGACCACCATCACCACCGTCAGGACCACCTTTGGCAGTTAGTTTGTTACGCATTAAATGTCGCGCACCTGCACCACCATGCCCACTATGACAAAATATACGGATGTAATCAATGAAATTATTTCTTTCAGACACGGGAAACTATTTGGCGCAAAGTTAAGATAATCCTAACTGAGGTGGCTTTTTATTAAATGAAAGCTTTTGCGCTAGTTTATTTAGCAAGTTTTAATCCATCTATCAATATAGTGACCATATTTTGTTCCAATTCGGTCGCTGTAATTTTTTTGGTAGAACGATGCCAGCTTTCAATACCACTTACTGCGTGTAAAAAAATTAATACCACCGTTGGGGCATCAATAGTTTTGATTTCTTTGTTTCTTATCCCTTCTTCAATAATAGCTGCAATCCTTTTGCGGTATACTCTTCGTTGATTTTGATAATTGGATAAATAAGGGTCAGATAAGTGCTTCCACTCTCGGTCACTTACATACACTTCCTCATAATTATGGATCATTTCGGTAATATGGAAGCGTAATAATTTTTCCATTTTTTCAAGGGAGGAAATATTTTCAGATTCTATTTCATCCATTTTTAATACAAACTTATTGGCTACACTGAATACTAATTCGTGCAATAACTCGCTCTTCGATTTTATGTGGTTGTATAAACTTGCAGCTTCCACCCCAACAGCTTCTGCTAAATCACGCATGCTTGCAGCTTTATATCCTTTTTCTCTAAATAGGGTTGCAGCTTTACGAACAATTACATCCTTTCGTGATCCGTTTTTTTCTGTCTTAATTCTAGCCATTTTCTAAATTTTTGATCATTTTGTTAGTATAAAATTATAGATTTAATTCTTTAAAATAGAGGATATTTTAAAATAAACTGCCATTTTTGTTAGTTTTTTGATTATCAAGCGATTACAAATTGGCTTTTTCCCTTTTGGATTAACGCAACTTACTTAACAGTAAAAATCGTAGTTTCGCAGCTGAAAATTAAAACAAAACACATGTCATTAGTTGTAGTAGGATCCATGGCCTTTGATGCCATTGAAACACCCTTTGGGAAAAGTGATAAAATTATTGGCGGAGCAGCAACTTACATTGCTTGGTGCGCATCTAATTTTACCACGGTAAAGCAAATTTCAGTAGTGGGTGGCGATTTCCCACAATCCGAGTTAGACGCCTTAGCAAATAGAGGGGTGATTTTGGAAGGAGTACAAATTAAAAAAGACGAAAAAACATTTTTTTGGAGTGGCAAGTATCATTTAGATATGAATACACGCGATACGATTGAAACTCAATTAAATGTGTTAGAAAATTTCGAACCAGTGGTTCCAGATAGTTATCAGGATTGTGAAATATTAATGTTGGGGAATTTAGTACCAGGTGTTCAAAGTAGTGTAATCAAACAAATGAAAAAGCGTCCTAAGTTAATTGTAATGGACACCATGAACTTTTGGATGGAAATTATGATGGACGATTTATTACATACCATTAGCTTGGTCGATGTATTGATGGTGAATGATAGCGAAGCGCGTCAATTAAGTGGAGAATATAGTTTGGTTAAGGCGGCTAAAAAAATTATGGCCATGGGTCCTAAATACTTAATCATTAAAAAAGGAGAACATGGTGCTTTGTTGTTCCATGGTCAAGAAGTGTTTTTCGCTCCAGCTTTACCTTTAGAGGAAGTGTTTGATCCAACCGGCGCTGGCGATACTTTTGCTGGTGGCTTTGTAGCGCATTTGGCTAAAACGAAAGATTATTCATTTAACAATATGAAGTCGGCCATTATTGTAGGTAGCGCCTTAGCGAGCTTCTGTGTGGAGAAATTTGGCACGCAAAGATTAACCGAAATCAGCGAGGCTGATATCAAAGAGCGCATACAATCGTTCGTTCAATTGGTTAATTTTGATATTGAATTAGTATAAATTTGGTGATATGTTGGATTCGAATTATTTTCGTATCCTAGAAACAAGGAAATAAGTAACAGCATGCAAAAAAATAAACATACAAAACAAATTAAGAAACCCCTATAATAGGAAGGTGCTGATTGTTAGTATGCGAATAAATATACTCAGAAGCCTTCCAATAAAATGGAAGGCTTTTTTCTTTTTATAAGTCTTTATAAAATAGAACACTTGGAAAAGAGAATGCTGATAATTTTAAATTCCTTAAAAGGACTTCGAGTTTTTAGACAAGCATAATAATAACGTAAAAAATAAAAAAATGAAAGTTGCAGTTGTAGGCGCCACAGGGCTAGTAGGAACAAAAATGTTACAAGTATTAGCGGAACGAAATTTTCCAGTAACGGAATTAATTCCTGTTGCATCAGCGCGTTCAGCAGGCAAAGAAATCATATTTAAGGGCAAGCCGTATAAGGTGGTAACGATGGAGGAAGGTATTGCTGCAAAACCAGCCGTTGCTTTATTTTCAGCAGGGGGTAGCACCTCCTTGGAGTGGGCACCAAAGTTTGCAGAAGCAGGCATTCGTGTTATTGATAATTCCTCGGCTTGGAGAATGGACCCAACAAAAAAATTAGTAGTACCTGAGGTAAACGCAGCTGTATTAACCCCTGCCGATTTGATTATTGCCAATCCAAACTGTTCCACCATTCAAATGGTAGTAGCACTACAACCATTGCATGAGAAATATAAAATTAAAAGAGTGGTGGTTAGCACTTATCAAAGCGTAACTGGTACCGGTAAAAAAGCGGTTGATCAGTTAATGGAGGAAAGAAGAGGTGGACAAATGGCTGCTGCAGATATGGCTTACAAGTATACCATTGATTTAAATGCGATTCCACAGATCGATGTTTTTTTAGAAAACGGTTATACCAAAGAGGAAATGAAAATGGTCAAAGAAACTTGCAAAATTATGCAAGATGACAATATTAAAGTTACAGCGACTACCGTTCGTATTCCAGTAATGGGTGGACACAGCGAAAGTGTAAATGTGGAATTTGAAAATGAATTTGATTTGAATGAATTAATCGCATTGCTTGCAACTGCACCTGGCGTAGTGGTGCAACAAAATGATGGCGACCAATTTTATCCAATGCCTTTATGGGCACATGAAAAAGACGAAGTATTTGTTGGCCGTTTACGCAGAGATGAAACACAAGCGAAAACATTAAATATGTGGATTGTAAGTGACAACTTGCGTAAGGGTGCTGCTACCAATGCCATTCAAATTGCAGAGTATCTTGCATCAAAAGGAATAATTTAAAAAAAATTCAATAACATTAAACTAAATCGAAGCCCTCGTTTATGGGGGGCTTCGAAAAATCAAATATGAAAGAATATATTGACCTTATTTTTTTACAAGGTCAATATATTCCGCTTCGGTTATTATTTTTATCGAGGCTATTTTTTTGGCTTTCTCTAATTTACTACCAGCATCCTCGCCAACGACCAAGTAATTTAACTTACTACTTACGCCGCCTAGGATATGTCCGCCTCTTGATTCCACCATCGCCTCGGCGTCGGTACGTTTTAATTGTGTAAGGGTGCCTGTAAATAAAAAATTTAATCCTGCTAAGTTTCCATCCACAGCGGTGGTATTGGTTTGAATCATATTTAAACCCAATGATTCAAGTTGTCGGATCATTTCAATATTATTTTCCTCATGAAAGTAGGCGTAAATACTTTTTGCCACTTTCACACCGACATCTTCAAATGATTGTAATTGCTCCTCTGTAAGATTCGTTAAATCTAAAATATGTTGAATTTGGGATGCTACCGTTTTAGCGGTTGTTTCTCCTACGAAACGAATCCCCAAACCATAAATAAGTCGATAGAGTGGTTGATTTTTTGAATTAGCGATTGCAGCTTGTAAATTGTCAATACTCTTTTTCCCAAAGCCTTCCAACTGCGTCACTTTTTCAAAATCTAAAGTATACACTGCAGGTACATTTGGCAGCATCCCTATCTCGTAAAATTTACGGATGTTGGCTTCCCCAAAACTTTTGATGTCCATGGCATCCTTGCTAACGAAGTGGATGATTCGCTCTACAATTTGCGCTTTACACAAAGGACTTATGCATCGCCAAACCGCTTCAGCTTCTTCTTTTTCCAATGTTGCATTACATGCTGGACAGGTAGTAGGAAAAGTGATCATTTGTTCAGTGCCTTTTCGCAAGGAGCTTATAGATTGTACAATCTGAGGAATTACATCACCTGCTCTTTCAATAATCACCGTATCTCCCAATCGAATATCTTTTTCTTTGATGTACTCTTCATTGTGCATGGAAATACTAGAAACGGTTACACCACCTAATGCTACGGGTTGTAATTTAGCCACCGGTGTTACTGCGCCAGTTCGGCCTACTTGAAATTCTACGTTTTCAATAATAGTGGTAGCTTGACGTGCTTTAAATTTATAGGCAATGGCCCATCTTGGATGATGGGAAGTCATTCCTAATTTTTCTTGCAACATTACATCATCAATTTTAATCACCAGTCCATCAATATCATAAGGCAATTGATCACGTCCAATTTCAAAAGAAGTGCAATAATCAATTACATGATGAATACCTTCAATAACTTTTCTTTCTTTTTGCGGTGATCTAAATCCCAAATTCCATAACAAGGATAAAGTGCCACTATGGCTTTGTAAAAGCGGGGTAAGTTTTGCTCCTGGGATGGGAAGTACATAACTAATATGATAAATGAATGCGTCTAAATTTCTTTCTCCCACTTCCCTAGGATCCTTCATGCGCAAGCTACCTGCAGCTGCATTACGCGGATTGGCAAGTGGTGCTTGTTGCTTTAGTTTTAATTTTTCATTAAATGCAGCAAATGCATCTTTACTCATGATCACTTCGCCTCTTATTTCAATTTGCTTTATTCCATATTCCCCCAAAGGAACACTTAATGGAATGGATTTGATCTGTTTGATATTTTGTGTAATATCTTCTCCAGCAACACCATCCCCTCTGGTACATGCCCTAATGAGTAAATCATTTTCATATACCAATGAAATACTTGCGCCGTCGAATTTTGGTTCAACACAATAAGTTAACTTTTCATACCCAGCTCCTTCCGTTGCCTTTCGATCAAAATCAATTAAGTCATCTGCGTTATAACTATTTTCCAAACTTAACATGGGTACCAAATGTGGAATGGTAACAAAGCTTGTATTTAAACTATTCCCCACTCTTTGACTTGGCGAATCGGGTGTGATCAAGGAACTATTTGCTGATTCTATTAAAAGTAATTGTTGGTATAATTGATCATACTCATAATCGCTTATTAATGGTTCATTCAAAACATAATATTGGTATTCATTGAATTTTAATAGTTTTTTTAAACTATCCAATGCAATGGTTTGCGGATTTGTTAAATATTCTTTGGCTAAGGCCTGAAATGCGATAATTTGATCTTTGGGGTACATGAGGTAAAATGTCTGCTAAAATACAAATAGTTTTAATCTTTTATTTCGTATTTTGGGACTATAATTCCATTTTAAGAAACGGGCCATAGTTGGGCAATAATAAATGATGATTTCTAGTATGAATTTGAACAAAAAAGATGCCATAAAGCTGGTACAAACCTATCCAACAGTTCCCTTAACAGTGGATTGTGTGATTTTCGGTTTTGACGATAACTCATTAAAGGTGCTTACTATTAAAAGTGATTTACCGCAATATGATGAAAAGTTGTCCTTATTAGGGGACACTATTTTATCAAATGAGGACCTAGACAATGCCGCAAATCGTGTTTTATTAGAGCGTACGGGTATGCAAGACGTTTATTTGGAGCAAGTGCATACATTTAGCAAGCCCGATCGTCATCCAGGTGGAAGGGTAGTGACTGCGGTTTATGCCTCCCTGCTAAATATCAAACACCATGAATTGAAAATTTTGGAGAATGAATTAAGTTGGCATGTGGTAAAAGATATTCAAGAGATGGCTTTTGATCATAAGGAAATTTTAGACCTGTGCCATACCTGGTTACAAAAGCGCATTCAAGAGCACCCTTTGGCCTTTAATTTATTACCTGTGAAATTTTCATTAAGGCAATTACAAAATGTATATGAGGCAATTTTAAATACAGCGCTGGATAGAAGAAATTTTAGAAAGAAGTTTGCGAGTATGGGCTTCTTAATTGATATTAATGAAATGGAAACGCAGGTTACGCATCGGCCAGGTAAATTGTATTCCTTTGATTTTAAAGCATACCAATTGCGTAAGAAAAACTGGTTTGGTATTGATTTTTAAAAAAGGTGGAGGCTAGCCTATAATTTGATACCTTTAGGCACTAATTAAAGAGGCATTATTATGTTATATTCAATGACAGGGTACGGAAGGGCAGAGGCTATTTTAAAGGACAAAACATGCTTAATTGAAGTGAAATCCTTGAACGGTAAGCAATTCGATGTTCGTTTAAATTGCCCCTCTTTGTTAAAGCCTTACGAAGTCGAAATCAGAAATAAATTGAACGAGGCATTATTCAGAGGAAGTGTGGAATGCTCAATAACTATAAAGTCCAATGGCGTTAATAAGCCTGTTAGTGTCAATAAGGAATTAGCCAAATCCTATTATCAGCCTATTATGGAATTGGCGAATGAATTAGGTATTGGTACTGAAAATATTTTAAGTACCATTTTGAAAATGCCTGATGTGGTTTCCTCCTCGAATGAAGTGTTGACGGAGGAAGAATGGAAATTGATTTTTGAGTTATTAAATCAAGCTATTCAGCATTTAATTAAACATAGGGCAGAGGAAGGAAAATCAATTGAAAAAGATTTGCTTGAAAAAATTATTGCAATTGAAGCCCAACAAGCGGTGGTTGAAATTCATGAACCTAATCGTCGTGACAAAATAAAGGACGGAATGGTTAAGTTGCTAGAGCAACATGTGGGGGCTGATAAATATGATCAAAATAGACTGGAGCAAGAGTTGATTTATTATATTGAAAAAATAGACATTTCGGAAGAAAGAGTTCGTTTAAAAAATCATTGCGATTATTTTAAAGCGATGCTTAAAGATGCCGATCCATGCAAGGGTAAAAAGCTTTCCTTTATTTTACAAGAAATAGGAAGAGAAATAAATACCACAGGTTCAAAAGCCAATGATGTCGATATACAAAAGGCCGTGATTATGATGAAGGATGAACTTGAAAAAGCAAAAGAGCAAATTTTAAATGTGTTGTAAGATGGCAGTTGTTAAAATCTATAAACTTTTAGTGCCTCTTTTACTTGTGTTTTTTATTACAAGTTGCGAGCCTATTCAGTTATATGAACAAACTACCATTTATCCTACACATGAATGGTCTAGTAAGCAGGTAAATAATTACCAATTTAATATTACGGATACGAGTTCCTTATATAAAATTTATTTTGTTATCAGGCACCATAATGCCTATCATTATAAAAACATTTGGTTGCAGGTAAACACTAAGTCCCCTTCGGACACGACAGTGAAGCAGACACTTAATTTACAATTAGCCGATGACCAAAAAGGTTGGCTAGGTGTTGGAATGGATGATATTTTTGACCAACGTATTCCAATCAATGCGACACCCACTAAATTAAAGCTAGGCTTGTACCAATTTAGTATGCAACATACCATGAGACAAGATCCGTTATTGGGTATACTGGCTACTGGCTTGCGTGTAGAAAAAGTGCATTTATGAAAATGAGATGGTTCAATATCAGCAAATTAAAATTTGTCAATTTTATTTATTGGGTTTTTCTTACCTACATGATTGCTGCGTTTGTTTGGTGGTATGTTTCGCTGGAAAAACAAAATAGTGAAATTGCAACTGTTAAATTTCAATCTATTCGATTAAACGATCCCGCTTTATATGAAAAAGTAAAAAGTATTGAAGCATTTGAGGCAAGAAAAACTAAACAATACATTTACGAAGGGGTCACTTTTCTTTTTTTGTTTTTATTAGGAGCAATCTATGTTTACAGGTCGTTATTAAAGCAACTTCGATATTCGAATCAACAACAAAATTTCATGATGGCGGTAACGCATGAATTAAAAACGCCTATTGCTATTACGCAGTTGAATATTGAAACTTTACTTAAAAGAGAATTAGATCCAACGCAGAAAAAAATGCTGATTGAAAATACATTAAAGGAAACTCACCGATTAGACGCCCTTTGTAATAATATTTTATTAGCCTCGCAGTTAGATATGGGTAAATATGAATCTAATATGCAAGACGTAGATTTATCTGACATTGTTCAAAAGTTAGTCCATTCTTTTCAAGAGCGATTTGATCAACGCTTATTAATTACAAATATTACTCCGTCCGTTTATATACAAGCAGAACCTTTGTTGATACAGCTATTGATTAATAATTTTTTGGATAATGCTCATAAATATTCAAACATATCTACCCCGATTACGGTGCAACTTACCACCAAGGAAAATAAAATTTCATTAACAGTTAAAGATGAAGGGGTGGGCATTCCGATGGAAGAACGAACTAAAATATTTGAAAAATTTTATCGTATTGGGGATGAATCAACGCGAACAACAAAGGGCACTGGTTTGGGTTTGTATTTATGTAAAAAGATCAGCGAATTTCATCAAGCAACCATTATTGTAGATACAAATGCGCCCAACGGCAGTATTTTCACCATAAATTTTCCAATATAATGCCTACCATTAAGCATACTATATTACTGGTGGAAGATGAGTTGCATCTACATGAGGCGCTCAAGTTAAATTTAACCATGGAAGGTTATGAGGTAAGCTCTGCTTATGATGGACCCAAGGCTTTGCAACAAATTCAAGGCGCTAGTTTTGATTTGATTATTTTAGACATCATGCTACCAGGTATTGATGGTTATTCCATTATTGAAACTGTTCGGATACATAACAATAACACCCCTATTTTAATTTTAAGTGCAAAAAATACAAGTGCCAATAGGGTCCAAGGATTAAAGATTGGCGCGGATGATTACATGACCAAGCCTTTTAATTTGGAAGAACTTTTATTAAGGGTATCCAAATTAATCCAAAAATCAGGTGGGTTTAGCGCAGTTCAAAATAATTTGGAACAGTATTCTTTTTCGGGTAATATAGTTCACTTTACATTACTTGAAGCCAGGCTATATAACGGTGAAAAAATACATTTAACCAAAAAGGAAGCTATGCTGCTAAAGTTATTGATTGATAATAAAAATACCATCATTACAAGGGAGCGAATCTTACAAAGTGTGTGGGGGTATAATGTATTTCCAAATACACGTACTATTGACAATTTTATTCTAAATTTTAGAAAGTATTTCGAATTAGATCCCAAATCGCCCATGCATTTTATCTCCATCCGGGGGGTAGGTTATAAATTTCAAGATTAATCAGTAGGAATGCAATCTGTGGCCCTTTTTTTCGTTAATACTTGTAGTTAAACTACTAGCATGTCATTGTCGTCCATTAAAGATTTTTTAGAACCTATTAATATCGCTCATATATCCAATGATGAGGGGTATCGCGATACCCAGCTAGGAAAGCATATTAAAGTAAACGAGGGGAGCCTACCAGATATAACAGAGGCGGACATTGTTATTATTGGGGCAGGTGAGTGTCGGGGTGCAGGCTATGCTTTACATGGTCATATTGCCGCAAATGCAGTTCGGACTGCTTTGTATGATTTGTATTACTGGCATGCTCAGGTAAATGTAGTCGATATTGGAAATGTAAAAATTGGACAAAGCATACAAGATAGCTATGCGGCACTTAGAACAGTAATATCTGAATTGCTTTTGCAAAACAAAAAAATCGTAATTATTGGAGGCGCACATGATTTAACCCTTGCTCAATATCATGCTTATACTTCCATACCTACTTTAGTGAATGCGGTAGTAGTGGATGCAAAAATTGATTTAGACCTGGAAGCGCGCTTACCTAGGGATCATTTTTTAGAAGAACTATTTACAGGCTTACCTAATCATTTGAATCACTATAGTCATATTGGTTTTCAAAGTTATTTTATGCATCCACATATGTTGGAAACCATTGATAAACTCAGATTTGATTGTTTTAGATTAGGTAAGGTTCGAGAAGGCATTGAGGAAATGGAGCCAGTCATTAGAGATAGCCACATGCTGAGTTTTGATATTAGTGCTATTCAAAATGCACAAGCGCCTGCAAACTTAATTACACCGAATGGTTTTAATGGGGAAGAGTCCTGTACGCTAATGCAGTATGCGGGTATGAGTTGGAAAACAAGCACCATTGGGCTGTTTGGTTATCAAGCCGAATTAGATGTCAACAATATGACAGCGATTCAAATTGCGCAAATGTTTTGGTACATTATGGATGGGGTACAAAAAGGAAAAAAGGAAGCACCATTAACTGAGTCAGATAGGTTTAAAGAATTCCATATCGCATTCTCGGATATCGAAACTAATTTTTTACAAAGTAAGAGTACTGGCAGATGGTGGATGCAAATGCACAATAACGAATGGGCGCCTTGTAGTTATAAAGATTATTTAGTAGCTTCCAATAACGAAATTCCAGAAAGATGGTTAAGGGCATTAGAAAGGGAGTAATTACTCCATCCAATTTATTTTCAATTGTTTTATTGACTGTATTAAGTGCTTGTAGTATTCAAAAGGCGCAAAAAACATTATTACAAACCACTGCGCTTAAGGGGGCACATGTTGGTATTGCAGTATACAATGATACCAAGCAAACTTGGATTGACCAATACCAAAGCGATCACTACTTTACACCCGCTAGTAATACCAAAATTTTAGCTACTTATATCGGTCTGAAATTCTTGGGTGATTCCTTACCAGGATTTAGTATGGCTGAAAATGCAGATACCTTATTTTTAACGCCGTTGGGTGATCCAAGTTTTTTACATCCCGATTTTCCCTTCCAACCGGTGGTTCAACTTATTAAAAACACCAATAAGCAAGTAGTGATTCACCCAACAAAAGCTAATGACCAATTTGGACATATGGGGAATGGCTGGGCTTGGAACGATTATGGCGAGGACTATCAGCCAGAACGTAGTAGGATGCCTATTTATGGTAATGTGGTGCATTTTTATCAAGGCAATGGAAAATTATTCATCAAGCCGTTTACCTTTTTTAAGGACATCACTGATATCAGCACGGTATATCAAAAAAACTGGACTCGGAAATTAGTAGGTAATCAGTTTTATACCGATGGTCAAAAAAATACAGCGACCTATTTTCAGGTTCCATTTGATTCGTATTTCGAACCCAATTTGCCTGTGTATTTACTTCAAGATACTTTAAAAGTAAAACTAAATATGGGGGATGATTTTTCGACATTGCCACAACAGCTTGTTAAAACAGTTCCAACAGATTCGCTTTTAAAAATAATGATGCGTCGTAGTGACAACTTTTTCGCAGAACAAGTTTTATTAATGGGAGCGCAGCAATTATTGGGTAGGATGGATGATGCAGCTTTTATTGACACCCTACTTAAAAATGATTTTGCAGGGCTACCACAAAAAATGCGCTGGGTGGATGGAAGTGGCTTAAGTCGGTATAATTTAAATACACCTGAAAATTATGTTGCAATTTTAAAAAAGATGCAAGATGAATTCGGACAAAAGCGTGTTACACATATATTTGAAACTGGAGGAGAAGGGACTTTGTCTGCTTATTACAAAAATTTTCCAGGAGAAATACATGCCAAAACAGGTAGTTTAGGTGGTCAAATTGCATTAAGTGGGTTTATTTACACGCTGAAAAATCAAAAATTATATTTTTCAATTTTAGTGTCGAACCACATGAGTCCGACCAGTGCAGGTGTAAGAAAAGCAGTGGAGGCTTATTTGATATCAGTAGCACAAAAAAATTAAAGCTTGTTATCTAGAAAACAATCCGTCCAAATAGGATTCTTTCAATTCGATATAAGTAGGCGCGCCAGATGCGGTAACATTGGGTATATCACAATCGCTTAGGGATTGTATGATGCTATGCATTTCCTTTTGGGATAAACTTTGGCCCGCTTTGATAGCCATCTGCCTTGACATACAACGGATTAATTTCTCTCTTTTACTGTATTTTACTTCACCAGTAAAATGTTTGAATTGTTCTAATAATAATTCAATGGCATTTTTTTCATTGCCTGATAACACATCTGCAGGGATACCTTGAATGATAAAACTATTACTTCCGAAAGATTCTATTTCATATCCAATAATGGAAAGATCCTCCAACATTTCATCTAATAGTATTGCATCACTTGGGCTCAATTCCAATACCACTGGAAATAAACTTTTTTGTGTGGCATGTGGATGTGTATTTGCTTTTTGGTATTTTTCATACAATACACGCTCATGTGCCAATTGTTGATGTAGTATAATACAGCCACTTTGAGTAGGGGCGATAATATAAGTATTATGTAATTGCAATAAAAGTGCGTCTTCGATGACACTTAAGCCTTCTTCTTCCTTATACAACCCCATAGAGGAAGCTTTTACAATATAGGATTCTGTTGAAGTTGTAGTTTCTGAAATTTCACTTGTGTCACTTGAAGTACTTGGAATATTGGTGAAAAAACTTTTCCAGTCTGTATCATTATCCCTGCTTGACTTTGGAATAAAATGAGCTTGATTTTTTTGTGTAAATCCTGCATACAATGAATTGCTTGTGGCAGTTTGAATTTTATCAGTAGTGAATGGTTTTTGAATCGCATCCAATTGTTGAATATTAGCATCTAATGAAAAATCAAGTGAAGGCGCTACACTAAATTGTGCCAATGCGTGTTTAACCGCAGCTTGCACAAAGGCATAAACTATTTTATCATCCTCAAATTTAATTTCTTGTTTGGTTGGATGTACATTAATATCAATTTGTGAAGGGTCCACATCAATGTATATGATATAGCTTGGATAACTATCCTTGGGAAGTAAACCTTCAAATGCATTCGCAACTGCATGGTGCAAATAGGCGCTTTTTATAAAACGACGATTCACAAAAAAGTATTGGTCACTTCTCGTTTTACGCGCAGTTTCGGGTTTGCCTACAAAACCAGAAACGGTTAAGTAGTCTGTTTGTTCACCTACGGTTACTAATTTTGTTTGATAATTATTGCCCAGCACTTGAATGGCTCTTTGTTTAAAGCTGCCGCCCTCCCAATGATATACATCTTGTCCGTTACTTGTTAAACTAAAAAATATTTCAGGAAAGGAAAGTGCTACTCTAGTAAATTCTTCAATGATATGTTTTAATTCTGCTGCATTACTTTTTAAAAAATTACGACGTGCAGGTACATTGAAAAATAAATTTTTCATCGAGATGCTCGTACCTGTTTCCTGCGCAATTGAACTACACGCTGTTACTTTACTATTTTCAATTTCAACCAAGGTACCCAATTCGTCCTCGGATCTTTTGGTTTTTAAACTTACTTGCGCAACGGCTGCGATGGAAGCAAGTGCTTCTCCACGAAACCCCATGGTTCTTATTTGAAATAGATCCTCAATGGTGCTTATTTTACTAGTGGCATGTCGGGCAAATGCATTTTGGGCATCCGACACACTCATGCCCTTCCCATTATCAATGACTTGTATTAAAGCCTTTCCGGCATCATTGACAATTAATTTTATCTGAGTGGCACCTGCATCTACGGCATTCTCCATTAATTCCTTTACGGCACTAGCTGGCCTTTGAATCACCTCGCCTGCAGCAATTTGATTGGCTATGTGGTCCGGAAGTAAATGAATGGTATCAGACAATTTTTAATGTTTTAAAGTGTGTAAAAGTAGTAAATTTGCCACTTAAAATTTCATCTAATGCACAGAACTGCTGACATTCAAAAGCGACCCCACCAATTTTTACCTGACAATTTTGAACTGAGCCAATGGGAAGGCCTGGAGCCTTATTTTAAAGCCTTATTGGACAGGGAAATTACCAATAAATTGACCTTGGAATCATGGTTGCAGGACTTGAGTGAATTAGAAGCTTTTATTAGTGAAGATGCTTGTTGGAGACAGATTAAAATGACTTGTGATACCACAGATAAAAGTTTAGAAGCGGCCTTTACTTTTTTTTGTATGGAAATCCAACCCAAAATTCAGCCTTATGCGGATGCTTTAAATAAAAAATTAATCCAATGTCCATTCACGAGTGAGTTGGACGAAAAGGAATATTTTACTTATTTAAGGTCTGTTAAAAAAAGCATTGAATTATTTAGAGAAGAAAATATAACACTACAAGCGGAGTTAAGTGTTTTGCAACAACAATATGGCACCATTGCCGGACGAATGACGATTACGGTGGATGATAAAGAATATACTTTACAACAAGCAGCCCAATTTTTAGAAAGTGAGGATCGTGCAAAAAGAGAAGAGGTATATTTAAAAATCCAAGATCGTCGTTTGCAAGACCAACAAGAAATGCATGATTTATTTTCATCACTCATTCAAAAAAGACACCAGGTGGCATTGAATGCTAATTTTGAAAATTATCGTGATTATAAATTTGCAGAATTAGGCAGGTTTGATTACACCAAAGAAGATTGTTTTAAATTCCATGAGGCCATAAAAATTCATGTACTTCCCATTATTGATAAAATTTATGAACGTAAAAAAAATAAATTAGGATTAGCCACTTTAAAGCCATGGGATACGGAAGCGGAACCTGCTGGCACAAAGCCTTTGCGCCCATTTACAGATGGGCAGGATTTATTTAATAAATCAGTAACCTGCTTTGAACAAATCAATCCTTTTTTTGCGGACTGTTTGAAAAAAATGGATTCCTTAAAACATTTTGATTTAGAAAGCAGACAAGGAAAAGCACCGGGAGGGTACAATTGTCCATTAGCGGAATCAGGGGCGCCTTTTATTTTTATGAATGCGGCTGGTCAAATGAGCGATGTGACCACCATGGTGCACGAAGTAGGTCATGCGATTCATTCATTTTTAGCGCACCCATTGTCCTTATCTGCATTTAAAGAATATCCCATGGAAATTGCCGAAGTGGCAAGTATGTCTATGGAATTATTTACGATGAATCATTGGCAAGCTTTTTTTGATAATGTACATGATTTAAATCGTGCACAAGAACATCAATTGGAACGAACTATTACCATTTTTCCTTGGATTGCCATTATTGACAAATTTCAACATTGGGTGTATGAAAATCCTACGCATTCCATCGAGGAGCGAACCCAGGCATGGACCAGCATCGCTAAGGAATTTTCAACCAATAGCATTGACTATAGTGGTTTAGATCAGTACCGTGAAATTGGATGGCAAAGACAATTGCACTTATTTGAAGTACCCTTTTATTATATTGAATATGGTATCGCGCAATTAGGTGCTATTGGGATGTGGATGCAGTATCAAAAAAATCCGACACTTGCGTTGGAGAATTATATGAACGCTTTAAGTTTAGGAGGTACTAAAACACTACCGGAGCTTTATCAGACGGCGGGTATCTCCTTTGATTTTTCGTCCAATTATGTAAAAACTTTAATGGATTTTACAAAGGATGAATTAGAGAAATTATACCAATAGTTGCTTAGCTAAATGCAATTAAGTTAAAAGGATTAAGCAATAAGACTGCGCAAATTTTAATTTGCAGAAGGCGGAGTAGTCGGTCCGTTGTTCGGACGATTCATCGGTGGACGATTATTATTTGGGCGAGGTCCTGAATTCGGACGATTATTATTCATCTGTCTGCCGCCACCTGAATTTCCTCCCTGCCCACCTGGACGATCATTATATGATCTGTCGTTATTCGGTCTGTCGTTATTTGGACGACGATCGTTATTATTGAATCTTTGTTGATCGCGACGACGACGATCATTTTTCTCTAAACTCTTTAAACTAATTTGACCAACCACATCAACAAAATCAGGTTCTACCTCTTTTGGCTTACCGCTGGTAACCTCCACCGCTTGTAATTCTTCAACAGCGATTCCTTGTTTGTTTAAATTTTTTATTTCCTTCACTCTTTCAATCGTTAAAGGGTAATGCTTTGTATTATTAGGCAAAGTATACCACATTAAATTTTTGAAAATATCTTTTTTAATTAAAAAAGCTTGTCCCATGATGGTTTGTAAATTATCCGCATAATCAGGGAATGCTTGCAATGCATCTAAGTAAGTATCTAATTCAAAATTCAAACAACATTTAAGGCGACCACATTGGCCACTCAACTTCGTTTGATTAATGGATAAGTTTTGATAACGCGCTGCAGTGGTGTTGACGCTTTTAAAATCATGTAACCAAGTACTACA
>CAXNDZ010000025.1:0-16449 GCA_964201225.1 Chitinophagales bacterium
TTTTTAAACATATGCAAAAGTAGGGTCGTTTACTCGAATAACATTCCTATTTTTGCGAATAATCTTTAAAATATAAAACGATTCTGTAGATGCCAATTTTCGAGATTAACTTGCCTAAATCGATTAGAAGAGCGTTGGGCATCCCCCAAAAAAGTCCAAAAAGGGCGCAGCTTCGCGTTTTAAAAAAATTATTGCGTCGCGCGCGCTATACTGCATTTGGCCAACAAAATAATTTTGAACAAATTTTATTAAGTAAGCATCCTGGCAAAGCCTTTCAACAAAAAGTACCCTCCTATAATTATAATAAAATTTACAATGAATGGTGGTATCAAACCCTAGATGGAAAAGAAGATATTTGTTGGCCAGGTAAAATAAAATATTTCGCTTTAAGTAGTGGAACCAGCGAGTCGGCTAGTAAGTATATCCCCATCACCAATGATTTGCTCAAGGGCAATAAGGTGATCATGATCAAACAATTACTTAGCTTATTGACATATCCGGGAATTTCACTAAGCTCTATAGGAAGCGGAATGCTCACCTTAGGCGGCAGTACTGATTTACAAAAGGGTCCCGGTTATTATGCAGGGGACCTAAGTGGTATTACAGCTAAAAAATCACCTTTTTGGTTTCAGCCTTTTTATAAACCAGGTAAAAAAATAGCAAAAGAAAAAGATTGGAATAAAAAGCTGGTTGATATTGTTGAAAAGGCACCCCAGTGGGATATTGGTTTTTTGGCGGGTGTACCTGCATGGATTCAAATGTGTCTTGAAATGGTAATCGAAAAATATAAGGTTAAAAATATTCATGAGATTTGGCCCAACTTAACTTTTTTTGTTCACGGTGGTGTAAGCTTCGAGCCCTATAAAGTAGGATTTGAAAAGTTATTAGGAAAGCCCATTACTTATGTGGAAACCTATTTGGCTAGTGAAGGTTTTTTGGCTTGGCAGGATAAAAAAAATGCAAAGGGGATGCGCCTTTCCTACAACCAACATATCTTTTTTGAATTTGTGCCGTTTGATGAAAATAATTTTGATGCGGATGGAGAAATGGTTGAAAATCCAGAAGCACTAATGATACACGAAGTAGAAGAGGGTAAGGACTATGCGTTATTGATAAGCACCAATGCGGGTGCATGGCGTTATTTAATTGGCGATACGGTACGTTTTGTTGATAAAGAAAATGCGGAAATTATCATCACCGGAAGAACGAAACATTTTTTAAGTATCGTAGGCGAACACTTAAGTGTAGACAATATGAATAAGGCGATTCATTTGGTGAGTGAGGAATTTAATTTATCCATTCCTGAATATGGTGTTCGAGGTGAAAATGTAGATTCCTTATTTGGACATCATTGGTATGTGGCTTGTGATCAGTCGGTAGATGGGATTGCTTTAGCAAAAGCAATTGATGAAAAGTTGATTACACTAAATGATGATTATGCAATAGAGAGAAAAAGTGCATTAAAAAGAATACGTGTCACCGTTTTAAAGGAAAATGTATTTATGGATTTTATGCAAGCTAAGGGAAAGATTGGGGGACAACATAAATTCCCAAGGGTATTAAAGGGGGACATATTAAAAGATTGGGAAATTTTTATACAAAATAAATAAAATGTTAGCTCCTATTATTAAAGGATTGTTGTTGGGGCTTATTTTAAGTATCTCCTTAGGGCCTGTAATTTTTGCCATACTAAAACAAAGTATAACGAATGGTCGAAAAGCGGGTTATCTTTTTGTTGCAGGTGTTTCCACCAGTGATATTGGGCTATTACTCATTGCTAATATTTTTACAAATATTTTTTTATTGGTGCTAGATCATAAAGCTGTAATTGCGATGACAGGTGCAGGATTTTTATTATTATTAGGCTTATACACTTTGTTCTTTAAAAAAATAAAGATTGAGTCTGACGAAAAAGGAGAAGAAAAGGTTTTTAGAAAAAGAGACTATGTAGGAATATATATTTCAGGCTTTTTGATGAATACCTTAAATCCAAGTGTGTTTATATTTTGGTTTGCTTGGACGGCTGCCATTGGAGCAAGTGCGGCAGAAACTAACAATCCTGTTCAGTACAAGTTCATCGTTTTTGCTACCTGCTTGGTTTTTTTGCTTTTATCTGATTTAATTAAAGTGGCTTTAGCAAGTAGGTTACGACCAAGTTTAACGGAGAAGAACTTAATTTGGATTAACCGACTTTCGGCTATTATTATACTTGTGTTTAGCGCAGCTTTATTTTTTGGAGCCTTAAAATATTAATAAAATGTCCTTGGTTACTGGTTAATTACTTTTTTAAACCGAGCCTTTATTGTAAATTGCTATAATGAATAAAAAATCACTTCTTTTTGCAATCTGCCTTGCTTGTTTTTGTGTCAGCTTAAACGCACAGAAGGGGCGCCTATTGTTGCTTAAAGAAAGAGGGGTTACCATACGGTCCTTTTCGGTGGGTGATTATATTAACTTTCAATTTAGTAATCAACAGTGGTTAACTGGTTATGTTTCAGCAATTAAGGAAGATACGATTCAAATAAATCAATTTGCATTACAAAGGGTTATGACGCAATTTGGCACTTATGGCGAGGACACGCTAAGATTAGGAAAAATGGTGCTCCATATTAATGAAATTATAGCTTTCTCAAAGGATAGAGGACATTATAATAGTGTCGTCACCAATGGTGCAGCTTTACAGGTAGGAGGAGCTGGGTACGTGTTATTAAATGTAATTAACAGCTTAATCAATAAAGACCCCATACTAGAACAAAAAAATATTCCAAAACTTATTGGTGGTGCAGTTGCGGTGGTTGCTGGAAGATTATTACGAAAAGCAAATCCAAATTACAGACCCATTGGAAAAAGATTTAGTTTGGAAATACTTTAATAGCTGCTTGTGTTAAAAATAATTTACCGAATTTTTATCTATTTATTTATTAGCTCCCTTGGTTATGTAATTATCATAAAGTTGGTGGAGCCCCCTATTACGATTACGCAAATCACGAACGCATTTGGGCTAGGTTTAAAAAGAGATTATGTTTCATGGAATGAAATGTCCTATAATATTAAATTGGCTGCGCTTGCGAGCGAGGACCAATCCTTTACAGACCATAGTGGCTTTGATTGGGATGCGATTGAAAAAAGCTTGCGACCAAAAAAGAAAAAAAAATCAAAAATACCGATTGGTGGTGGCGCAAGTACCATAACGCAACAAACAGCAAAAAATGTTTTTTTATGGCAGGGTGGTAAATATGATAAGTATATAAGAAAAATACCGGAAGTGTATTTTACATTTTTAATTGAATGGGTCTGGGGTAAAAAAAGAATTTTAGAAGTGTACTTAAATGTCATTGAAACAGGGCCTGGTTGCTTTGGTGTGGAAGCGGCGGCACAACATTACTTTCACAAATCAGCGAAGAATTTAAGCAGGGCCGAAGCTGCAATGATTGTTGCTGGTTTTCCCAATCCAAAAAAGTTTACAGCAAGACCAATGACCAGAAGGGTGTCATGGCGGTATCCTCAAATTTTACGAGAGATGAATAATATTGAAGGGGATGAAGATGTCCGTGCGTTATTAAAAAAATAACCGTCGTTTTATTTTGGGAGGTTTTTATCAATTAGTGCGATTGCATTATTGGTCCTTTCTGCTCCTATCCCATTTACGATACCCCAGGGGGTGTTTTGATTAATTAATATATCCTTATAAATTTGGAATAGTTCTTTTCGCGGCTTGTTATCGGGATATTCGCGCATTTCATCCGATGTCCAAGGAAGGTCAATGTCGCACAACAAATAATAATCATAACTACGCGCATTTATTTGTTCTAAAATATAAGTATGGCAGTTATCAAACACATATTCACACCAAACCTTCATAACATACATGTCAGTGTCAATAACTAACTTATTTTTTTTATTTTCTACCGCTTGTTGCGTAAGGTTGTCCTCTAATGTTAATTGCCCCTTGGCAATTGTTAATAAATCAGTGTAATTATATTTTACACCGTTTTCGGTCAAGAATTGGCGCGCGTATTCTGGACAGTTAATAGTGTTGTAATGTTTTGCCAACTGTTCACAAAGTGTTGATTTCCCAGTTGATTCGGGACCCAGTACTACAATTTTTTGCAAAGCGTTGGTCATTTTTTTAATGCGTTTTAAATATTATAATTATACTACTGATTTTATTGAATTACTTTTTGCTTTATCATTCCATGATTTTAAACCGGCTATGGCAATAATCAATAATACAATAAACTGTACACTTGTAAAAGTATATCCTTTTACAAAGTATAATGGTATAGAGGCAATGTTGGTAATGATCCACCAGATCCAACTCTCAACTTTTTTCTTTGCCATTAACCACATACCCGTATAGGCTGCGGCACTAGCAAGTGCGTCGGCCCATGGAATGGCTTCGGGTGCAAATTCTTTTTTTAGGTAGGTGAGTGAAAAATAAAGTGAAAAGTAAAAGGCTAGAAAAAATAGTATTTGATAAACCCAATCGCGGGTGTTGCTTTTTGTAATTTGTAAAATAATGGTTTGCTTATTCGGGTCTACTCTTGTCCACAAATACCAACCCCATAAGCTCATAATGGTATAATATAAATTAACACTGGCCTCGCCTAATAAATGTCCTTTAAAACTAAGGTAAATATAGATGGTAGTGTTGATTAGACCGATAGGATATACCAATATGCTTTCCTTTCTGCTATACCATACAGAAACGATACCAGCAATAACCGCGATCAATTCTAACCAAGTTGTTTGTAATAAACCGTTGTATATAGATTCGAATAGAGAGGTCATAGTTATTGTAAAATTAAAACATTTTAAGGCCCGATTTGATTATTTAATACTATTCAACACTTTGAATGATCAATATTACTTTTTTTCATTCCTGCTAACTGCGCTTCTAGTCGGAACATTTCATCGCGCAACTTAGCCGCTTCCATAAAATCAAGTGCTTTGGCAAATTTTTCCATTTGTTTTTTGGTTTGCCCAATTGCTTTTTCAATTTGTGGTATCGTTTGATAAATACTTTCTGGATCTGCCACCATTTCAAGCTCATCCGAAGTGCGAACATTAATATTATTAAGCGTAAAGCCTTTGATGTCTAATACGGAAGTCTGTTGCATTACTTGTTCAATACTTTTAACAATAGTCGTTGGTGTAATGCCGTGTTCCTCATTGTATTTCATTTGTTTTGCACGCCTGCGATTAGTTTCATCAATGGTGCGCTGCATACTTTTGGTAATTTGATCGCCATAAAATATTACCCGACCGCGTACATTACGCGCTGCGCGCCCAGCGGTTTGGGTGAGTGACTTTTCATTTCTTAAAAATCCTTCTTTGTCTGCATCTAATACGGCTACTAAGGAAACCTCAGGTAAATCAAGGCCCTCTCTTAATAGGTTTACACCCACGAGTACATCAATCACACCTAACCTTAGTTCTCTTAAAATTTCAACACGCTCAAGTGCATCAATATCACTATGTATGTATTTGGATTTGATTTGTATGTTTACCAAATAACGATCCATTTCCTCGGCCATTTTTTTAGTAAGGGTGGTCACTAATACGCGGTCACCCATCTCCACCTGCTTAGCTATTTCATCTAATAAATCATCTATTTGATTTTTGGTTGGGCGCACTTCAATAGGTGGATCTAATAAACCTGTAGGTCGTACCACCTGCTCTACAATTAAACCACTTGTTTTTTCTAATTCATAGTCACCAGGGGTAGCACTTAAAAAAATAGATTGCCCAATAATATTTTCAAATTCATTAAAATTTAAAGGTCTGTTATCAATGGCACTAGGCAATCTAAATCCATATTCAACTAAATTCATTTTTCTACTTCTATCGCCACCATACATGCCAGTTATCTGTGGTATGGTCACGTGGCTCTCATCAATGACACATAAAAAATCCTTGGGGAAATAATCTAACAAACAAAATGGTCGCGTGCCTGGTTTGCGGCGATCAAAAAAGCGAGAGTAGTTTTCAATACCGGAACAATAACCCAACTCTCTAATCATTTCAATATCATACTCAACACGTTCTTTAATGCGTTGCGCTTCAATATGCTTTCCAACATTTTTGAAGTACTCCACCTGTGCCCGCACCTCATCTTGAATTTCATAAATTATTTGTTGCACCATTTCCTTGGGCGCTAAATATAAGTTAGCAGGAAAGATGGCTGCATTCTCCATCTCCTCAATTCTTTTGCCCGTCTCAATTTCAATGCTTTCGATGGATTCAATTTCATCTCCGAAAAATGTAATACGGTAACCATAATCAACATAGGGTAATCGAATATCTACAGTATCACCTTGCACCCTAAAACCACCACGATCAAATTCGGTGACCGTTCTGTGGTATAAACTATTGACCAATGCATGTAAAAAAGCTTGTCTTGAAATCACCATGCCTTTTTCAATACGAATAATTCCATTTTCATATTCTGTAGGATTACCCATTCCATAAATACAACTCACACTGGCAACAATAATAATATCACGACGACCACTTAATAAATGCGCAGTGGCTTGAAGCCTTAGCTTATCTAATTCCTCATTGATACTTAAATCCTTTTCAATATAAACGCCAGAAGTGGGTAAATAAGCTTCTGGCTGATAATAATCGTAATAGGAAACAAAATAGCCTACCGCATTATTGGGAAAAAATTGTTTGAACTCACCATATAATTGCGCAACCAATGTTTTATTGTGTGTTAATATGAGTGTAGGTCTTTGAACATTTTGAATCAGATTCGCAACGGTAAATGTTTTACCGCTTCCGGTAACCCCCAATAAGGTTTGATAGCGATCGCCCCCTTGCACCGCTTCGGTTAGCTGTGCAATTGCTGCAGGCTGATCACCTGAAGGTGTATAGCTAGATTGAAGTTGAAACGGCATAGGCAAATTTACACCCTATAAAGCATCTAAATAGGAAGAAAATTTATTTATTGCATTTGCTACTGCGGTTATTTGCTGTTGTGTTTCAAGCCAATTTTGTTGTTCAATGGCTTCACGAACACCCGGCACTGTTTTAACACCATAACCTGTATAAAATCCTGGTGCATACAAACTATGCTTGTACCATGGTCTGCGTGGCAAGCCCGCTGGTAGTAACAATGATTGTTCAGCTGAATATATTTTTGCATTAATAGTAGCTAATTTATTTGCATCTGCCTCCACTTTTAATTGCTCTACTTTTTGTGCCGATTTTTCAAGTGTTGCCAATGCATTTAATAATAAAGAAAAATCAACAAAAGGTACTTCGGCTAATAATGTTGGAGTGGTTAAATTGGTTATTGGATCGGCTGCAATCTTATAGGCATTGTTTTTTATTAAATCATTCTCCACCTGTGCTTTTTCACGAAGTGCATCTACATTCGATATTAGCTCGGTAATATATCCTTTGATTGTTTTATGTAATGATGTGTAATCAAAAGGAAGTGCATCTGCTTCTGATAAACGAAGCACGGCGCGACCTGACGTTTTAGCTAGCGTTACGCCATATTTAAATTCAGCATCTTTGAATCGAGCATAGTGATCATAGGAATCATAAATAGAATGATACTCGCCCCCTGCATCTTCGCCACCATAACCAATATTTAAGGAAGGAACTCCTATGTGTTGAATGAAAGAAGAATAATCCGAACCAGACCCCATTGCACCTAATGGATAATTAGTTGCTTCAAAAATTTCTTTTTTTGATTTGATGTTACCTGCATTCGTAGCACTATTCGCCTTCTGTCTTTCAAATACCGAAACCCCCGCTTGCGGATCAATCACCGATTTACTGATATCCGTTACGAAATTTGATAACCCATGTGAACCTTGCACGCCCAAAAATCCACGGCCATTACCATCTGAATTTATATATGCAACCGCTTTTGCTTGTAATTCAAGTGCATGATCTTCAACCCACTCTGTGGATCCCATTAATCCTGGTTCTTCTGCATCCCAAGCGCAATAAATTAATGTACGTTTAGGTTTCCATCCTTGTTTTAATAATCCTCCTATGGCAATAGCCTCTTCGAGCTCTGCAGTCATACCACTGATTGGATCATTTGCGCCGTTTACCCATGCATCATGGTGATTACCTCTGATAATCCACTGATCAGGATATTCAGATCCCTTAATAGTTGCAATCACATTTAAACCTGGTCTTAGCTTCCAATCAAATGCTAATTTCAAATGTACTTTTGATTTACTTGGCCCAATATGATAGGTGAAGGGTAAAGCACCAGCCCAATCTTTTGGTGCCACTGGCCCTGCCATATCTTTTAATAATGGTGCCGCATCACCGTAGCTAATTGGAAGTACGGGAATTTTTAATAAGTTTTCAGCATCGTTATGATTTACTCTTGGTGCATTTGCAGTAGATGCAATGTTTGGCGTAGTAGGATCACCTGGATAAATAACCATATCCATAATGGAGCCACGTTGTACTGTTTGATCATTTTTAAAAGCGCCAATAGGATAAGCATCCCCAGCGCTGTAACCATCATCCCCTGGATCAGAATAAATCAAACAACCTATAGCGCCATGTTCTTGCGCAACTTTTGGTTTGATACCTCTCCAGCTACGACCGTATTTAGCAATGACTATTTTACCTTTTACATCGATGCCATATTTAGCTAAGATTTCATAATCCTCAGGTAGGCCATAATTTACAAAAACTAAATTTGCAGTTACATCACCATCTGCGCTCCAACAATTATAAGTAGGTAATTGATCTGGTTGTCCCGATGTAGCATCTTCCTTAAAAGAAGGTTCTTTTAAAACAGCTTTAAAGTTAGTGACACCACTCATTTCTAAAACACGTGTTATTGGTGTTGGAAACATTAACTGGTAAGTTTCTATTTTGGTATCCCAACCATTATCCTTAAAAACTTTAGCAATTTCTGATGCAACAAATTTTCCGCCAACCGATCCTACATGATGGGGAACAGATGATAATAACTTTATGTTTTCGCCAACACGTTTTGCATTTAGTTGTGCATCAAAATCAGCTTCGATTTTTAATTGCTTAGCTGAATTTTTAAAACCAGTAATGGATTTTTGAGCAGATACTAAAACACTGAATGTTAATAATAGTGCAATGGATGTAAATATTTTTTTCATAGTAATAATTTGAGTCAACTAATTTTATTAAGTTTAAAATAATGGCTTTTAAGTAATTACGGCTTTTCTATATTTCTAGATAAGTAATGGGTATAGTCGGGTAGTTTATATTCGTAAACTTCCTGCATAAATTTTGATGTGATTAAAAAATCAGCCGTTGTGCGATCGCATGCCATTGGTAGGTTCCACGCCACTACTAACCTTAGCAAAGCTTTTACATCACTATCGTGTGGTTGTGCTTCCATTGGGTCAAAAAAGAAAAACACCATATCAATATCACCAGACGCAATCATTGCTCCTATCTGTTGATCACCACCTAATGGACCGCTTAACACTTTCGTAATTTTACGATCCAGCGCCTCCTCAATTAATTTGCCTGTGGTTCCGGTAGCAACAAGCTTGTGTTTGGATAAAGCTTTTTTATTGTAGGTAGCCCACTCAATCAAATCCTTTTTTTTATTGTCGTGCGCTATTAAGGCTATTTTCTTTTCTTTTTCAAAACGACGCATATGTTCTTTCATGATCTGTATATTTTAGAGTGTGCCTACTTGCTTGCAAATTTACTTATAAGCGGAATGGCGAACAAGATAATTAATATTATTGGAAGGGGTAATGATAATTGATAAAGTAAGGCAAAAATAATTAGTAAAAATAGGGGATAGGTAAAAAGTAAAAAAGCAAACAAAACGGAATCATAAAACACTGTATTTTTTGTTGCGCGCGCAACGAAACTTCGCAACGGAAAATAGTAGGGCGCTTGTAAATAATAAATGGCGCGCGCAAAAGCAAAAATTAATTTGCGCGCCAACGAATTATTAGCAGGAGGAACAATAGGTGTAATAATATTTTTATTTAATAAAGTAAATACTTCGGTATTGAATTCCACACGATCCTTTGCAGTGATAATTGTTTTAGTATATGGGAAATCATTATAGACCACATGAACATACTTACCCACTCCTCTAAAATTATCATACCCAATACCCACAACATGAATACTTGGAAATACCCCAAGCTCTTGGGTGCCTTGTAATATTCGTGTAGTTCCCTTTTTAAAAGGTTGGAGCTCGTTGGTATTTAAACAAATGCCTTCTATAAAAATTAATACGGCTTCGCCTTTTGCTAATAAATTTTTTGAAGCCACAAATGCATATTCATTTAAGTTCAAAAATTCGCGGCCTTCGCGCAAACGATAAACGGGTATCATGTTTAAGAGTCCCAATAAATAGCGATGGTGTTTTTTGGTAAATACATCTCCTCTGGCTAAAAAATAAACGCGTCTACTGTATTGTGCACCAATGATTACTGCATCTAAAAAAGAATTTGGATGATTTGCAATGATTAATAATGGACCCTTGGTATTAACAAGCGATTTGTTTTTAATGTAAATTTCTTTACAAAAAATATACAAAGCTGTGCGAATCAGTAATTTAAGCAGGTAAATCAAAGACTAAAGTTTGTATAAATATAAAAAAACCGCACCATAAATGATGCGGTTGTACTTACTAACTAACTAAAAACAAAAACGCTTGACTATTTTGAAGCAGCAGCCTCCACATTAGCGGCTATTTTAGCCCTAATCTTGGCTTCTATTTCATTGGCCATTTCTGGATTGTCGTGTAATATTGTTTTTACTGAATCGCGGCCCTGTCCTAGTTTGTTGGCATCATAACTAAACCAGCTTCCTGATTTTTGTATGATCTCTAGTTCAACGCCCATATCAATAATTTCTCCAATCTTGCTAATTCCTTCACCGAAAATAATTTCAAACTCAGCAGCTCTGAAAGGAGGAGCCACTTTGTTTTTAACCACTTTTACTTTTACTCTATTTCCGATGGCTTCATCGCCATCTTTAATTTGTGCCATTCTTCTAATATCTAAACGAACAGACGCATAAAACTTTAATGCATTACCACCAGTAGTCGTTTCTGGGTTACCAAAAACAATACCAATTTTTTCACGTAGCTGATTAATGAAAATACAAATCGTGTTTGTTTTATTAATAGTTGCAGTTAATTTTCTTAAGGCCTGACTCATCAAACGCGCGTGTAGCCCCATTTTAGAGTCACCCATCTCACCTTCTAATTCACTTTTTGGAACAAGTGCTGCAACAGAATCAATTACTAATACATCAATCGCACCTGATAATATTAAGCGATCTGCAATTTCTAAAGCTTGCTCACCATAATCTGGTTGAGATACTAATAAATTATCTACATCCACACCTAATCTTTTTGCATAGGCACTATCAAATGCATGTTCCGCATCGATAATAGCACACATTCCGCCTTTTTTTTGCGCTTCTGCAATTACATGAATCGCAACTGTTGTTTTACCTGAAGATTCTGGTCCGTATATTTCAACGATTCTTCCTTTTGGTAAACCACCAATACCCAAGGCTGTATCCAAACCAATGGAACCTGTTGAAATTACTTCTTGTGGTTCTTGGCTGCGCTCATTCATCATCATCACGCTTCCTTTGCCGTAATCTTTATCAATTTTATCGATTGTTAATTTTAAGGCTTTTAATTTTTCTACATTTGGGTTACTCATGGTTAATCGTTTTATGTTTTCTTTAATATTTATGTAAAGATAGGGATAAACTGTTAATAAACTAAAATATTTAGTATTTTTTTACTAATTTGATTAGTTTTTTACTAATTATGAATTAAATCATTGATATTCAATTACTTATATTTAACTATTTTACCAAAAAATAGTCAGCAAACCCCAATACTTTGGAAAGGATTGCGCGTTTTGATACCTTTTTGGCTATTAAAGCTCTTTTAAAAACACTTTTCGGTATTCCACTTTCATGGTTTTGGAAACATGTACTTGAAAACCCAATAAACCGCTCATTTTGCGCTTTTCTGGATCCTCATCTGTCACCTCACTCATTAATACACCATTAATATAGTGTTGCATATGATTACCTCTTACTATAATATGAATATCATTCCAGTCGTTGATTTTAATTTTAGCCTTCAGTGAATCTGCATTTCCTATTGTGCCTGTGATCGTAGGTTTAACATCGGTTTTTAAAAGGACAATTTCACCGCGCTTCGCTAAAAAGCCACGACCACGCTCTTCATAGTTTTGTCCAGTGTAAACATTACCGCCGTCAATATCTGCTTGGTATCCTTTTAATCCATATTTAATAGTAGGTAGCTCCTCGCTTCTATAATTAATGCCGCTATTACCATCCGCACTTATGCGATACTTTGCTTTAAATTCAAAATCAGTAGGTGTGCCGCCGCGCCAAATTAAAAAGGTATTTGTTTTAATGGGTGTTTGTGGTGTTACCTCTCCTACTAAACTATTATCCTTCACTTTCCAAAAAGTAGTATCTGCATCCCAGCCTGCCATTGACTTGCCATTAAATATTTTAACAAAGCCATCCTTCATTTGTTGCGCATTCGTTGTAAGTGTATTACCCAACAAACAAATGGCAATTAGGATTCGGAAAAGGTTTTTTTGATTCATTTAATTTTAAATTAATTTTTTTCTGCCATTTTATTTAACACCACAATCCTTCCAACTACGAGAGGATGCGGATTGTGAAACTGCATCACAAACCTTTTGCGTATCCAAGGCTTCTTTAAAAGTAGGGGAACAAGATTCGCCCGTTTCAATACTTCTTAAAAAATCAGCGGCTTGGTGTACAAAAGAATGTTCGTAACCAATACTCAAACCCGGTACCCACCACTTTTCCATATAAGGATGATCACCATCGGTGATATGAATTGTTCTCCAACCTTTTAATTTTGATTCGTCAGCATTATCATAGAACTCTAATCTGTTTAAATCATGTAAGTCCCAACGAATGGATGCATTCGCGCCATTGATTTCAAAAGTATATAATGCTTTATGTCCGCGTGCATACCTGGTAGATTCAAACAAGCCCAATGAACCATTATTAAAATGACATAAGAATGAACATGCATCATCAATTTTTACATCTTCTACTTTTCCCGTTAATTGATGCATACGTTGCTTAACAAAAGTCTCGGTCATTGCAGATACATCTTTAATGCCTCCGTTCAACCACATCGCTGTATCAATACAGTGTGAAAGTAAATCACCCAATACGCCCGAACCCGCTACAGCAGCGTCCATCCGCCACAATCCTTCACCACCTTGCGGTAGCGCTTCGTTGATGGTCCAATCCTGTAAAAAGTTTGCACGGTAGTGATATATTTTTCCAAGTTTACCTGAGTCTATAATTTGTTTTGCTAAAGTAACCGCAGGTAGTCGGCGATAGTTGTACCATACCGTATTTTTTACACCAGCTTTTTCAATGGCGTCCACCATTAATTGTGATTCTGCTAAATCGCGCGCTAATGGTTTTTCACATAATATCATTTTCCCCGCGGCGGCTGCTGCGATAGCAATTTCCGCATGGGTATCATTGGGAGTACAAATATCTACTGCATCAATATCCGCGCGCGCAATAATTTTTCTCCAATCAGTTTCAAAACTTTCATAACCCCACTGTTCAGCGAATGCTTTCGCTTTTGTTTCATTACGAAAACAAACTGCTTTTAAAACCGGGGTATATTCAAGATCAGGAAAAAAGTTAGGAACTCGACGATAACCATTTGAGTGCGTGCGTCCCATAAATCCGCCGCCGATTAATCCAATATTTAATGTTTTTTTAGTTGCCATATTTTTAAGAATTAAAATAGTGTGTTATAAATATTATTCTGCTTCATACCAACCATGTTGGTCGCGCACTTTAATCATAGATGCTAATATATCATTCCATGTTTGTTGTTTAGTCATTACTTCATTCGGGAACATACAACCATCCCAACAAATATGTTTAAACGCTTTTGTTAATGCACCATCCTCGTTGCGTAGCCAAAATCCTGCATGCTTTGCAATATCTAATTTACCATTTGGATCAAGGGCTTGACAGTGACGACCTGTTTTATCGTGCGCACCAGTGCCATGAACCGTTCCATCATTTTGTGCAACATGAAAATCAAGTGTCCATGGGCGTAATGCTTCGGTTAATTTTTTTAATCCTGCATCTAATGTTGCTTGATCATTCCAATCAAAATTTTCTGGTAAGATGCGATCCTGTGGACTATTATATCCCAATAAATATAAAAGTGTGTGCGCCATATCCGCTTGGAATCCAATGTTAGGACGATCTACTGATTCTAATGTTTCAATCATTGCAGTCCAACTATGCATTCCACCCCAACAAATTTCTCCTTCTGCTGCTAATTTTTCTCCAAAATCTGCGGCCACATCACAGGCTTCTCTAAATGTTGCTGCGATTAATTTTGTGTTATTCACTGGATCAGTGCTCCATGCTTCAGGCTTGCTCGCTGAATCAATTCTTATAATACCACTTGGCCTTACACCATACTCTTTTAGTTTTTGACCAAAGCGACATGATCTTTTCACCATATCCACAAATACAGCACGATCTTCTTTGGATCCCATGGCTGGTCCGCCCCAAATAGGTGCCACCAAGCTTCCTACATTTAAATTTAATTTGGAAACCTTTTCTGCAAATCTTTTAATACCATCATCTGATTCATCAATATTAAAATGTGGTTCAAAAAGCCCAAGGTCAATACCATCAAATTTTACGCCATCTACTTCAGCGTTCACTGTTAAGTCCAATAAAGTATCTAAACTAATTGGTGGTTCAGAATCGGGGCCCTTGCCTACAATACCCGGCCATGTTGCGTTGTGTAATTTTGGATAATTGTTTTTCATATTGTTTCTTTTAAATGTTTTTTAATAAATGCTAGTCCGTTTTCAGCAATATCCCAAGGAGATGAATATTCACGCCACACATTAATGGCATTCGCAAAGTCTGGATCATTGCGTGAAAAAGCTTCAATCGTAAACCAACCGTTATATTGAATGGACTTTAATGTTGAAAAAATATCTTCCCATTGTACATGACCATCGCCCGGTGTACCGCGATCGTTTTCGCTAATATGTACATGTGCTAAAACGGGTCCAATAGTTTGCAATGCTGCACCATTTTTCTTCTCTTCAATATTAGCGTGATGCGTATCATACATTGCTTGCACATTTGGATGATCCGCTAATGCAACTAATGTTTTTAATTGATCCATGGTATTACATAAATAACATTCGAATCGATTGAGTGCCTCCACCGCTAATGTAATGCCCGCTTGCTTTGCATGTTCTCCTGCAGCGTTTAACACTTCTGCACATAATGCATATTCAATTTGTTGCGGTGGTTGTTTTGTAAATACACCATGGGCAGAATGAAATGGACCACACAATATTTTTGCGTTCATATCATGCGCGCGGTCAATACCCCATTTGATTCTGTCAAGCGCTTTCGCGCGCACAGCCGGAGATGGATCCACCGGATTCTCATCTTTACCTACCACAAAAACACTTACCGTTTCAAGACCAATATTTTTTGCATATGCACCTAAGCGACTATACGCTTTTTCGTCGTGCGATCCCACCAAACACTCAACACCATCGTATCCAATTTTTTTTAATCGATCCAGTATTGGAAACAAGTCGTCTGAAACCGAAGCAGACCATGCTAGCGTATTAAAACCAATTTTATTCATGCTATACTTTTATTTTATGGTAGAGGAAACAATACCGCGATACGGAACATTAATATTTATTTTTCCAGCCCAATTTTTAGGAATCTTTTTCCCTGCAACCCAATGCATTGCGTTAATCACCAAATGTTGAAATGGCTCTTGATCAAAATCTTCAGGATGTCCCATGGTGGTAAAGAAAAACTTTGCACCATAGCTATTAGTCCCCGTCCAAGTTACCGGATTGTCATATGCCTTTTTATCGGCAGGGTTTATCGAATGTCCATTCATTAATAACACTGATCCTTTAATAGGGTAGCTAGGTAATACTTGATACAACCATGATCTTACATGAAAGTTATCACCAACGCCAGTTAATAATTCATTATTTGCTTCGCTCTTGATAATGTTTACATCGGTAGATGATTCGTGCCCATAATGTGTATGTTTTGCAACACCGCCCCAGCCCGGAGGTGAATTAAATGCGATTTCACCAAAGGCGTTCCACTTTTGTAATGGATGTCCTTTAGGATAATTAAACGCATGTGTGGTGGTTCTAAAACCAAGAAGTGGTTTTCCGGTTTTTAGATAATCTTCAATAAATTGAATTTGATCCGCAGGAAGCCTGCGCCAGCGAAGAAAAAAAACTGCGACGTCTGCTTCCTTAAGTGCCTCCAATCCTGGAATATTTTCTTCGGCATTTTGATCTGGAAATGACTTTAATATTTTTGTTCTGAAACCATAATTTTTTTCTAGCTCTGCTGCAATGATGGGTA
>CAXNDZ010000026.1:0-16153 GCA_964201225.1 Chitinophagales bacterium
GCGAATCCATTAGTAGTTCCAGCAAACGCAGCTAATTTAACATTGTCCATGATTATGTTGCAAAAATATATTGCCATGTTTGGCTATGGTACTTTTGAAACCTGGACGGATATGCGTCGTTACCATTATGTTGATTTGGATAAAACAACGGGCAAACAAGTATTTACTGATTTCGTGGCACCTACTGGAACTGGCTTGTTTGAAGACAATGGCGGTAAATTAGTATACAGAATGCGTCCAAGATTCAACTCGGAATATGTATGGAATATTAATGAATTGGGAAGAATTGGTGCAACGCAATTAGATTATCACACGAAAGAACAGTGGTTTTCTCAAAAATAATAAATGCTAATAAAAAATAAATTATGAAAAAATCATTACAACATATAATTTTTGGCGCCTTAGTCCTTTTCGTTGGATTGGTGGCTTGTAATAAAGATACTACCTATGTAGCCGATCCAGTTACGTTAAGTTCAAGTGCATACATCAAATTTTTGCATGTATCTCCATCATTAGCTACCATTACTGGGCAAGCGGATAACGTAACCTTGTTAAACTTGGATTTAAAGTCAAATACGTATAGTAAATTAACAGGTACCCCTTTGGCATATGAAAGATATTTTCCAACAACAACCAATGTTTATGCTGCTGTTACTGCAGGACTAAAAACTATTAAATTTAGTTTAGCAGCAATAAGTCAAAAAGATTCACTTGAATTATTTTTAAAACAAGTGCAAGCGGATGCTGGAAAGTATTACAGTTTCATTATAACTGACTCTATTAAATCAGCATCATTAAGTAAAGCAATGTTTTTACAAGATGATATATTAACACTGGGTTCATCTCAAATTGGGATGCGTTTTGTTCATGCTATTTGGAATGATACTGCTGCTAAAAATGTTGATATATTTTCAATTAGGAATAATGCAACTATTTTTTCTGGGCGTAGTGCTGGATCTGCTAGTAGCTTTGCACCATTAAACTATTTCACAACAAACGATACTTTAATTGTTAGACGCGCAGGTACCACTTTTGCATTAGCAAGCTTGAACGGGGTCGGTTTTACACCTGGTCGTAATTATACCTTAGTATATAAAGGAAACGGCGCTGTGACTACGGCTACAGCTAAGCCTCGTTCTTTGTTTGTCTATGGTCACTAGGATGAAATAAATTTTTTAAAATAACCCTCGCGAATTCACGAGGGTTATTTTTTTGTGCTACTTTTAAACATAAGTGGTTGATAAAAAATAATAGAAAAATATATGAAATCTAAAATAGCGTTAAAGAGTGGACTTTTCATTGTACTACTATTTTGTTTTTCGTCTGTATCCTTGGCACAATCCTCCATTTTAAAATGGAAAGAAGTAACGAACCAATTTGGTCCGCTTCCTAATTCAATAAAAGTTTTTGAATCAGAAAATACCTATCAGGATAGTGCATTTAAAGGATTTTATGTTGAAATTGATACGAAGGATAAAAATCTACACCTAGATACAGACACTACTTTATCCAGACGATTAACGCCGCAACAATTTTATACTAGATTAGAACAGCCATTAGTTGTTGTCAATTCTTCATTTTTTGAATTTAAAAGAAATACCAACGTTAATATAGTGGTGAAAAATGGCCTACCTGTTAGTTATAATATTCATGATATTCCAGGTAAAGGAAAGGACACACTAACTTATACGCATGTATTGGGCGCAGCCTTAGGGATGGATAAAAAGGGTAGTATGGATATAGCATATACTTTTACGGATTCGGCTAGCAAAACTATCATGTACCAGCAATTACCTATGAATGCATTTAAGGATTCAAATATCAAGTTATTAGGGACTGATCCGAACTTAACCAATTTGAGTGTTTGGAAATTGAAATGGGCAAACGGTGGTGGCCCTGTCTTGATGAGATCTGGGCGTATTCATATTTCAAATAATGAGGAAAGGAAATTTGCAGGCAAAGCCATCAATGACTATCACCCACGAACAGCCATGGGTTATGACATGGAGGGAAAATTAATTATTATGGCTATTCAAGGCCGCATGAAAGGAATTGCAGTTGGCGCAACACTGAATCAAATGGCTGCTTTTTTTGAGCAATTAGATTGTTACGAAGCAATCAATTTAGATGGGGGCGGAAGCTCTTGCTTATTAGTGAATGGTAAAGAAACCATTAAACCCTCTGATCCTACAGGACAAAGACCAGTGCCTGCGGTATTTTATGTGAAATAAAATGATGGTTTCGTAAAAGTGAAATTTGGTTATATTTTATTTGCCCAAGTTTTTAATGCGCATATTTTTAAAACGTACCACATCACCATGTCCTAAAAATCCAATATGACCTGTGGTATTTTTTAATCCAGGATGTTCATTGCGGTCCAAAGTACCATTCTTGGTTGCTTCTTTTAAATCAGCTTCCGTAATTACAGTGCCATTTAAGGCGACTTTGATTTTTGAACCTTGAAGCACGATTTCTTCTTGGTTCCATTCGCCAGTCGGCTTTAAAAAACCTCTTTTTGCAGGTAAAACTCCATAAACCGATCCATGGTATTGGTAGGGTTTTAAATTAGCATACATGGGATGTTCGCTATCTAATACTTGTATTTCCATACCTACATAAGCTGCATCACCTTCTAAGGGTGCGCGAATGCCAATACCGTTATTAGCTCCAGGTGTTAACTGAAACTCGAATCGATAAACAAAATCACTATACTCCTCTGTAGTGTATAAATTTCCACCACCTTTTGCTTCAGGATTTACCTCAATCACACCATCCTTTAACAAGTAACCTGCTTTATTTCCTGTCCAATGGTCCATATTCCTGCCGTCAAATAATTGTACGAATCCTTCTTGTTTTTCTGATTCCGTTAATGTGGTAGTGGTGGTTGATTCATTGGGTAATTCTCGTAAGTAGATATTACGATAAGCTACATAAGTGCCATGTGCTTGTAGTTCAATTTGCTCTTTAGTGAAAAGGGGTAGTTTGCGATCCCAATAATTTTCGAGTGAAATATTGTCGGTTACCAAAATGCCATTTAAATATACAGTCACTTTATCCCCCTTCATAATAATATGAAAAGTATTCCACTCCCCAATTTTATTATCAGCCACTAATAAGGGTTTGCTTATATTTTTTTGATTATTGTACAAACCGCCTGAACCTACTTGCGCACCCACTTCGCGACGGCTAGTATCCCAAATTTGTATCTGTGGCGTGCCTCTTAAATAAATACCAGCATCTCCCTTTTCAGTTATTTTCCAATCCACATACATTTCCATATCACCATATTGCTTCTCCGTACATAAATTATCACCATGCCCAGTGAATACCAATAAGCCATCTTTGATGATCCAATCTTTTTGGATGGATTCATTTATTTTTTGTTGTGCTGTAGCTAAATCAGCTTCACTCATTTTTCCTCTTGCAATTGGATTTGAAACCAGTCCCTTCCATCCTGTTAAATCATTGCCATTAAACAAGGAAACAAATCCGTAATCATAAGGCATTTTTTTGATATGCTTTTTAAGCATAGGAACCAATAGGGCGCTATCTTCACCACTAATGAGTGGAAGGGCTTGCTCAAGTGCTTGACGAACTATAGGGCCGCTAATTGCATGATTTGCTAATGCTAATCTTGTAACAATTAATGCTGCTTCCTTTTGTACTCCCGCTTCCGCTAAAAATTGGCTAACAAATACCAATGCACCCAAGCTAGGTATTTTAGAAGCTTGTATTAAAATACTTTTCTTTTGAAAATCATTTCCATTCACTTTTACCTTGTCCATTTGATCTTGTAGCTGTAACAATTGTTGCGCTGAATTTTGTTGCACTTGTTTTGTTGGTGCAAGCTTTGCTATAGAGGGTAAGCTTTGTAATTTTGCAGTAACTATATTTTCTGCACTCAATAAACCTATTTGCGCATTGATAAATGTGGTTGCATAATTAGTGCTTGCTTTGTTTAATTGTTTTTTAAGCAATTGAACGGTCTTTACTTTTTTTGCCCCTTCTAGTGAAACTATATTTACATAGGCATTTAAGGCATAGGTGGCTTTTAATTTCAAGGAGTCGTCGTTCATCATTTTAAAAAGAAGTTTCCACTCTGCACTTTTCCAAGTACCCATCGTTGTTAATGCATCTGTAACTTCGCTCGCATGTTGGTAAGGAAACACCGTCAACACTTGATTTACACTTTTTTCTCCCTTTTGTGCTTGCACATGAAAGGAAATAATTAAGGTAAGTGCTAATAGATAAAAATATTTTTTCATAAAAGTAATTCTAAGGTTTTTCTAAAGTAATGGGGTCATTAAATACTCCAAGGGCCGCGCATGGGCGGATTAATTAAAAAATTAGCTTCTGTGTCATTTAAAAATTCTTGGGTATCTGGATCAAAATGCAAGGTTCTGCCTAATTGTAAAGCAATCTTACCCATATTAATCATAGTACATGACCTAAAGCCATTAGACTCATTTAAAGCAAATGGGGTACGATATTTTACGGCATCTAAAAAGTTTGTTACTTGTGGTGCAGGATCTGGCATCATAGCGACCTTCTCCTTTAAATTTGGAATGTCAGATTTGAATCCGGCAAACAATCTTCCTTTTGGCCCTTCGATATATGCTGCGTTAGGATCAGTTGCTTCCCCATCTAAAATAATTTTACAACCATCCGCATAAGTGTAGGTAATTTTTCGGAAGGTACCACATGCATCAGGATGTTGTTGTTCAGCATCTACTTCCACTTTAATAGGACTGGTTTCATCTTTTCCTAAAAAGTATTGAATTGGGTCCAAATAGTGTTGTCCCATATCACCTAAACCTCCACCATCATAATCCCAGTAACCTCTGAAAGTGCCATGAACACGGTGCGCATTGTAAGGCTTGTAAGGTGCTGGTCCCAACCACCTGTCATAATCTAATTCTGCTGGGATGGCTTGTTCTTCCAATTTTGTTTTTCCGATCCAATAAAATTTCCAATCAAATCCGGTTGTTTTACTTACAGTAATAGTGAGTGGCCATCCTAATAATCCAGATTCCACTAATTTTTTAATGGGTTTGACAGTTGTATTCATTCCATAAAAATTCTCTTCAAAACGGAACCAAGTATTTAAACGAAACATTCTTTTATATTCTTTAACCGCTTCCACTACTTTTTTTCCTTCCCCAATAGTACGCGTCATTGGTTTTTCACACCAAATATCTTTTCCAGCTTTTGCAGCATCTACTGCCATGATGCCATGCCAATGAGGTGGGGTTGCAATATGCACAATGTCTACTTCAGGAAGTGCAATTAATTCCTGGTGATTGTGAAATGTTTTCACGCCACCTCCAATTAATTTTTCAGCACTTAGCAAATGATTTTTATCAATATCACAAATAGCGACTACTCTTGTTCCCGCATAACCAATATGTCCACGGCCCATGCCACCTAAGCCAATAATACCTTTGGTGAGTTGATCACTAGGGGCTATAAATCCCCTTCCTAATACATTTCTTGGCACAATTGAAAATCCTGCAATGATGGTAGCCGTATTTTTTAAAAATTTCCTTCTGGTATTTTTTTCAATTTTCATTTGAATATTTTTTACACTAAAAATGATTTTATAAATAAAATTATCCTTTAACTTAATTTGAACACTTTCACATTTCTAAAATAAATGGGGGCGCCTGCATGTTTTCCTTGTAATCCAATATGACCACGTAGCGCAAGTGTTGACATTGGGTTTTTTAACCAAGATGGAACATTGCTACCATCTGGATTTACTTTACTAGAGGTAAAATCATCCATATTACATTCATTAACCAATGTCCCATTTAAAACAATTGATATCATTTTTCCTTTACAAGTAATAGTGAAGTGATTCCACTCGCCAGCAGGCTTTAATGATTTATTGGTCGCAGGCTTACGTCCAAAAATTGCGGCACATTGCCAAGTAGGTGAGGCTTTGCTCCATTGCTTTGAATAATCATCAGCAATTTGAATTTCAACAGAATTAGGAATCCACTCTACGATATCTGTTGCGTGCACAATAACACCACTATTGGTGCCGTCTGCATTTTGAAAATCTAAATCCAAAATAAAATCATCGTATTCGTCAAAGCTCCAAATAGCATCATCTTTACTTGCGGTAATTACCCCACTTGAATCCTTCCAAATAGATTTATCATAAATCGCTTTTGATAAATTATTTCCAAATAAATTCTTCCATCCTTTGCCCATGGGCTGCCCTTGAACAGCAATAGCTTTATTTTGTGCAATTGAATTAAACGTTACTCCAATGAATAAGACGAATAAAATAAATTGATTTTTTTTCATGTAATTGTTTTGATAATTTTTTACCTTTTGTCGCTAATTATTCCTTTTCACCTATTTATTATATTAAGCAAGATCAAATTACTTTTAAAGGCATGTATGCAGATATTTGCTTCTCTAAATTTATTGTTTTTTACTTAAATTCAGGTCATCTATTTAGCTTTAATATAGTTAGTCCGACTAATTATTTTCATTGCGAATGGCGATTCCCTTTCTTGCCTTATTTTGTACTCCCTGATCAATACTAAGTGCACCATTTACCCATACATATTTTACGCCTTTACTATATTGGTGTGGTTGATTAAATTCTGATGCATCTGAAATTTCATTTTCATCAAAAATAACAATATCGGCAAAATAACCTTCTTTAACTAAGCCTCTATTTTTCAAATTAAATTTTTGTGCGGGCAAGCCAGTCATGCGTCTTATGGCTTCTTCTAAATTAATCACCCCTAAATCTTTAACATATTTTCCCAAAACCCTTGCATTGGTTCCATAGGCACGTGGATGTGGCATACCAGTACCAAAATTGACAATACCAGCGTCGCTTGCAAACATATTAAAGGGGTACTTCATGATTGTTTTTACATCCTCCTCACTCATGCCATGATAGATCATTTGTGCACCGCCTTTTTCAATCATTTGTATAATGGTTTCTGCTTCTTGTTTCGCATTATTTTTATTTCCTCTTAAAATATTTATTTCTTCGATGTTTTTTCCATTATAGGTGCTATCGGCACTATAATTTGCAACAACAGCGTAACTAAAGTGTTTTAATCCTCTTTTTTTAATGATACCCATACTGTGTGCTGCAACTTTTTTTCTGATGATCGGATTCTTTAATCTTGTCATAATTGAATCCTGCCCATCTGCTAATACCCAATCAGGAAGTAATACACTAAGCTGTGTACTGCTTGCTGTATAAGGGTATTGATCAATCGTAACATCAATGCCTTCCTTCCTTGCATTAATAATTAATGGTATTGTTTCCTTGCTTCTTCCCCAGTTATTTTGACCGCTTACTTTAAAATGTGAAATTTCAACTGGAATATTTGCTTCACGACCAATGTTAATGGCTTCATTAATGGCATCTACTACTTTATCTTCTTCATATCTAATATGTGATGCATACACACCTCCATTATTGGACACTACCTTCGCTAGCCTTACAATTTCCGAAGTAGGCGCGTAGGTACCGGGGATATATATCAAACCTGTGGACATACCAACAGCACCCTCTTTCATAGCTTGCTGTGCTAGCTGTTCCATTTGAATCAATTCTTCTTCGGTTGCATTCCGATTGGCAGTACCCATGACTTGCTTACGAATGGTGTTGTGTCCAATTAAAGATCCAATATTGATTGCAACACCAACGGAATCAATACTATTAAAATATTTTTTTAAATCCTCCATCGATCCTCCACAATTTCCTGTAATCACGGTGGTTACTCCATCGTAAATAAAATTAGAAGCCAATGGATTTCTTATTGCTGCGTTTTCAATATGTCCATGAACATCAATAAAACCCGGTGAAATAATCAATCCTTTTGCATCAATTTCTCGCACCCCTTTCCAGTTTTGTAAATGACCAATGGCTACAATTTTATCTTTTGTAATGGCCACATCCTTATACTGCCATTGATTCCCCATACCATCTATTAATTTACCATTTCGGATAATATAATCTGCAGTTTGTCCATGACTATTTAATGCATACAAAAAAGTTAAAGCGATTAGCGTGATTTTTTTCATTATAAGATTTATTTATTTTGAAGCGTATATTTTATTGATAAAACTAATGGATCCCTATTACTCGTTAAGATAATTTTAACAATTTGTGTTTTAGCCCCCTATAAATCTATGAATAATTACTTTACTAGCTCGAAGATGTATAAAATATTAGCCCTAAATTTTTGGAAAAAAGACGAAGATTATTTAGCTTGAGAGTACTTAAACCAAATCACTAAAACCATTTTACTTATGAGTCAACCTATTAATGCAAATCGTCTCTTTTATGCGAGCTGCTTTGCACTTATCACGACTGCTTTTTCATTCAGTATCCGAGCTGGAATTTTAACACAGTTGGGAACCGAAATGAATTTAGACACAGTACAATTGGGAACCATTAATTCCATGTGGTTTCTTGGATTTCCGATTTCCATGATCTTAGGCGGCATTTTTTATTCCTACATTGGTCCAAAATTAATTATGCAAATAGCATTGGTCGCGCATGCTGTTGGTATTTTAATGACTATTTATGCAGTTGATTACAACACACTTTTAATCTCAACCCTATTGATTGGCCTGGGTAATGGATGTACGGAAGCGGCTTGTAATCCAATGATTGCAGATTCCTATTCTGGTATTCAAATGAACAGCAAAATGAATCGTTTCCATATGTGGTTCCCTGGTGGAATTGTATTGGGCGCCTTGGTTTCAAAATTCATGACAGATGCGAATATGCAGTGGCAAGCACAAATCTGGGTTATTTTAATTCCTACTATTATTTATGCAGTCTTGTTTTATGGTCAAAGTTTTCCTAAACCAAGAATTGGAGATAATTCAGCATTGGCGAATTTTAAAGCCATGTTGAATCCTTTATATTTATTTATGGCTGCATGTATGGCTTTGACAGCGATTTCTGAATTTGGTCCACAACAATGGGTTGGACCTATTTTAGCAAAAGCGGGTGCTAGTCCAATGTTAATTTTAGCATTAGTGACTGGTTTAATGGCGGTGGGCAGATATTTTGCTGGACCATTAATTAAGAAATTAAATACAGTGGGCGTATTGCTTGGCTCGGCTGTGTTTGGCGTTATTGGCTTATATATGATGAGTACCATGCAAGGATCCATGCTTTATGTAGCTGCAGTATTTTATGCTTTAGGTATTTGTTATTTCTGGCCTAATATGTTGGGCTATATCGCTGAAAACCTTCCTCAAACTGGCGCACTAGGTCTTTCAATTTTAGGCGGTATTGGAATGTTCTCCTCCTCTATGTTCCAACCGGTAATTGGTGCTTGGATCAGAGACAATAAAGTGGTTGCTGAAGCTAAAGGTTTAGTAGGCGATGCTGCTGACTTAGCAGCGGGACAATCTACTTTATCTAATATGCTTATTTTCCCAGGAATTTTAATTGTGGCATTTACTGCTTTGTACTTTTTTGGAAAAAAGAAACAAGTAGCTTAAATCATTAAGTGTTTTATAAAAAAGGGTCCCCTCCGATTTACCGGAGGGGACCCTTTTTTTAATAGAAGTATTGCTTTAACTGAACTAGTTGATTGGGGATAGGTTGCGTGTTCCAATGCCTATGTATTGCCATCGCTGCACCTAAACTTGAAGCTTGAGATAAGGTTGCGGCAAATACTTTTTTATTAGGATATGCGGCAGCTAAGAAATGCATGAATACAGGATTATTGCTAAATCCGCCATCTACAAATATTTGGTCAACATCTGCATTATGCAAAACTAAATTAGTGCTGGTTACTTGCTTTTGAATAATATTAAATATTACTTGGTGGTAAGCTTCCTCATAAGTATCTGCATTTAAAAGCGAACCAGATTCAATTAAGTTTTTATAGATCACTACATTAAACTCGACCGTTTTATAATAATCTGCCGGTTGATTAAACTGTTGTGCTATTTTTTTTATTTCTTGCTCATGTTCATTGCCTGCAAATAAGCGAGAAGCCTTAATGGGGTTTCCGGTGTAGGAAATATAGCATAAACAATCTTGCTTTAATTCTGCATCGGTAAGGACGCTTTGATTAAATGGGTTCAAACTAATACTCCATGTGCCTGTTGAAATTAACACATAGGGTATTTGAAAGGAGTGTATATAAGGCACAAGGGCTGCTGAGCTATCATGAAGACCAATACCTACTTTTAAGGGTTGGGGAACTAATGGAAAATTTACGGCAATGACTTCATCACTTTTTTTGATGGGCGCTAGTTTATCAAGTATGCCTTCCTGACGAACCCATGCATGGTATTGCTTTGTATTAAAATTCCACAAGTGCGTATGACAGCCAATGCTGGTGATATCGGAAAAAAGTTGTTGCGTAAATAAAAAACTTAAATATTGGGGTAAATGCAATGCAGTTTTAAGCGCTTCAAATTTTATAGGCAGTTCATTTTTTATTCGATAAAGTTGCATTCCCGAATTTAAGTTTCCTAAGATAGGAGATGCGGTCAGTTTTGCTAGTTCTTGTTCGCCACCATAGTCAGCATAAAAAATATCCTGAAGTTTTTTATCAAAAGGCTTTAGATAATTATATAAAGGGGTGATTTCTTTATTGTTATCATCTAATAAAACAAAGCTTGCCCCATAGCCTGAAAAATTAATTGCTTTAATTTCAAAAGCCTTGTTTTGCATAATTTCCGCAAAGGAATTAAGCATCCAACCTTTTAATTTTATAATATCTTCTCCATCAAATCCATCCTCATCTTTTATTTCTTGAAACTGTTCAATGGATTCATAAACCATATTATAGGCTTCGTCAAAAAGCAATAACTTTTTGTTGGTTTTACCAATATCAAAAATTAATATGACGTGAGTTGCATTCATTATAAGCCAGAGGCAATGGTATTTCCTCTTTGATTTATTAATTGATTTCGAACTTGTTCTGTTCTGTAAAATTGTAAAGGATTTATTGCAGCACCAGCCCTTAATCTAGCTTCGGCTACAATGGCCCGAACATCGGTTCTGAATGCGTTTTGTAATATTTCCTGTGCTGCAACTACATCGTTATTTAATTGCGCTTCGTTTAATGCCACTCGATCCACTAATAAAGCCTGCGCATATGAAATCATTATTGCTTCCACGGATTGTAATAAATCTTCTAAAGGATCTTTGACATTGTGGCTTGCATCAATCATCCATCCTAAGTCAGTTGCATGATTCATTCCCCTCGCATCCATCCCTTCGACAAGCTCATTAAAAATTAAAAATAATTGGTAAGGTTTTATACTTCCAACTGTTAAGTCATCATCCCCGTATTTACTATCGTTGAAATGAAAACCAGCTAGTTTTTCTTCCATCATTAACAATGCAACAATTTGTTCAATATTCGCATTCGGTAAGTGATGTCCTAAATCAACTAATGTGAAAGCTTTAGGGCCTAGTTTATTTGCATATAATAAGGATTGACCCCAATCACCCACGGTGGCGGAATAAAAATTAGGCTCAAATGCCTTGTATTCAATATACAGTTTCCAGTCGGAAGGCAGGGTTGCATAAATTTGTTGCAAACCATCCAATGTATTTTGAAAAGCCTTTCTAAAATTAAGTTGACCAGGAAAACAGCTACCATCGCTTAACCATACGGTCAATGCTTTTGATCCTAATGCAACACCATGTTCAATAACCTCAATATTGTGTTGAATCGCTTGTTGTCTTACCGCCTGGTTGGTATGCTGTAGTGATCCAAATTTATAACTATGTTCCTGCCTTTTTTGGTCTTGGAATGTATTTGAGTTAACGGCATCAAATTTTAAATTTAAATCAGCTGCTAGCTGTTTAATCGCATTATAATCTGAAGGGATATCCCAAGGAATATGTAACGATATAGCGCCACTTGCACTATTAAGTGCATGAATTAAACCTACATCTTCCATTTTATCTTGTAAGGTAGCAGGTTCGCCTGCACCGGAAAATCGTGCAAACCTTGTGCCACCCGTACCTAAAGCCCAACTTGGAATAGCCACATTAAAATCAATCAACTTTTGAATTAACGCTTCTACATCATTCAATTGACCATTGATAAAATCAAATTTTTGACGATGCACTTTGTGGTTGGCTTCGTTATGTTGGTCAATAGTTGCTTTATTAATTCTCATTTTGTGGGTGTATTATTTTAGCTAGTATGTTTATTTAAGGCATATAAAAAACTTCCCTTAGAGGCAAGGCAAAGGGGGAATGATTGGGATGACATTGTATAATATCTTTCATATTAGTCCACCACTTTTGAATTATAGGATGATTTCCCAGCATTTCTATTCCTAATTCTTCGCTTATTTTGATTATACTGAATATAGTACCGGTATCTTGGTTTAAATAAATGGTATAATCTTTTATATTCGATGTATTTAATAATGAAATTATTTCTGGCCAAATTTTATCATGCCGAATTTTATATTCGGCTATTTTACCAGCATTTAATTTCATTTCAAAAACAAACTGTTTCATATCCTTTTTCTATTAAAATTATCTTACAAACGAAACTGCAATTCCTCCGTCCACATTAATCACATTACCTGTTGTTTTATTTAATAGTCCTCCTACATAGGCAAAACAAGCATTGGCAATATCTTCAGGTAAAATAATTTCATTTAATAAAGTACGACCTGCATAATAAGCGGGCAATTCTGCAATAGTAATACCATAGGCTTTTGCACGGCCTTCCGCCCATCCGCCACTCCATATATTACTTCCGGCAATCACCGCATCTGGATTGATGACGTTCACTCTTATTTTATCCTTGCCTAGTTCAGCGGCGTTTAATCTACTTAAGTGAAGTTGTGCTGCTTTAGCGGAACCATAGCCTGCGTTATTAGGGCCACTCACCAATGCATTTTTACTGACAATGTTTAAAATGTCCCCACCCACCGCTTGTTTGCGCATAATATCAATCGCATTTTGCGTAACTAAAAACTGCCCTTTTACTAATACATCATACAAGATATCCCAATCCTGTTCCGTGTGATCTTCGATGGTTTTTGAAATAGATAATCCTGCATTGTTGACTATAATATCTAATCCGCCAAATTGTAAACAAGCGGTTTGCATAGTTTTCTTGATACTACTTGCATCTGTTACATCTAAAACATCAGATGCCACTGCGTCTTTACCATAGGCTTTAATAAATTCATCCTTAGCCGCCCGTAATCTTTCTAAATTATTATCAGATAAAATTACACAAGCACCCTCGCTTGCAAATTTATGTGCAATGGCTTTTCCAATACCACCACCGCTTCCTGTAACTAATGCAATTTTTCCTTTTAATGCTTTTGGCTTAGGCATTCTTTGCAATTTGGCCTCCTCTAATAACCAATACTCTATATTAAATGCTTCCTGTAATGGAAGTGAAGTGTAACTTGAAATTGCTTCAGCACCTTTCATTACATTAATTGCATTAATATAAAACTCAGCGGCGACCCTTGCCGTTTGTTTGTCCTTTGCAAAAGTAAACATGCCCACACCAGGATATAAAATCACTACTGGATTTGCATCACGAATTGCTGGACTATTATCTCTTTTACATTTCTCATAGTATTCTGCATACATTTTTCGATAAGCAACAAACTCAGGTTCTATTTGCTTTTTAATTTCTGCACTATTTTTTATATCAGCATCTGCAGGAATAGCTAAAACCAAAGGGGCTATTTTTGTTCTCAAAAAATGATCTGGGCAACTTGTACCCATGGGCGCTAATCTGGCAAGGTCATTGGAATTGATAAATTCTAATACACGATCATCATCCGTAAAATTTCCCACCATTTTGGTTTCCGATGAGCATAAGCCTCTTAGTATGGGCGCTATTGCTGCAGCTTGATTGGTTCTTGCTTCCTTGGATAATGCTTGAATTTTTTGTCCTTTGAATGCAGCACCTTTTTTTACATAGCTATCTTCAAGATATTGCGCGCAAATTTCAATGACTTCCAAAGTGTTCATATAACTTTGATACGCCGTATCTCCCCAAGTAAATAAACCATGTGATCCTAACATGATACCTCTTATTCCAGGATTATCTTCCAAACATTTTTTTAATTGTAGTCCTAAATCAAAACCTGGTCTTTGCCAAGGCACCCAACCGATGGCACCTTTAAATAGTTCTTTGGTAATTTTTTCCCCATCTTTTGCTGCAGCAATTGCAATAGCAGCATCAGGATGCAAATGGTCAATATGTTTAAAAGGAAGTAATCCATGTAACGCAGTATCAATCGATGGCGCTTTAGAATCAAAATCGTAAATACAATGATTATATAAACCAACAATCTCATCCTCGTAAGCTAAGCCTTTGTATATGTTTTGTAAATCATGTAAGCGATCTAAATATAATGCAGCCAGTCCTTCTTTTTTCATTGTACCCAAATCACCACCACTTCCTTTCACCCACATCACTTCCACAGATTTTTTTGTAAGTGGGTCAATGCTTGCCACTTTACATGAAGTATTACCTCCGCCATAATTAGTTAACCTTAAATCGGCGCCTAATAAATTGGATCGGTATACTAATAAGCCCACTTCATCACCAGCGAGTGCTTTTGCTTTTTCTTCGTCCCATAAATAACTAACGAATTTGAAATCTTTGTTCGACATATTTTATATTTTATAATTAATTGTGCAAATTATTTCCATACCCTACCACCATTACAGAGATAATGATGACTATTATTCCTGCGATGATAGTTGCATTTGTTTTTTTACTCACGCCCTTCCATTCTTTTAATACCAACCCCCACATATTCGCTACTAAGATAATAAATGCCATATGTAAAATCCAAGAGCTAGGACCGTTTCCTAATTTACTTTCACCCATGCCATAAAAGAAAAATTGTAAAAACCAGGTGGTACCGGCTATAGCTGAAAAAATATAATTTTTTAATAGGGGTGTTTTTTTATTTGAGTAATCACTAAATGTTTTGTTACGCGCATTTAAAATCATACACCAAATAAAATTGGTGGTTAATCCGCCCCATAATATCACCACATAAATAACATTGTTTCGATATAAAAACTCACCTTGATTTGGATGGGCTAGTTTCCAATTTTCATTTGCAATAGTTGCCATACTTTGACCAGCTTCTAACCCAAAATTAAAACAAGCACTGAGTACACCTGATACAATAGCCACAAACATACCTAATGCAAATTTGTATTCTGTATTTGATTCGCTTGCCACTTGTTTCGTTAATTCTCTTTCCTTCATTACGCCCGCTTTCCCACTTATTATAATACCAACAATACATATAAGTAGTCCAATGATTACGGTTAAACCCCAACTATTTGAAATCATCCCTGAAAAAGTGTCTTTACCAATTACGGGGTTAAAGTCATAATATATTGCTGGGATGATAGCGCCAAATACCATGCATAAACCCAATATCACACTACTACCCAATGAAACGCCTAGGTACCTTACCCCCAATCCATAGGTTAATCCGCCAATGCCCCATAAAACACCAAAAATATAAGTGATTAATAAGCCGGAACTTGCCGTTGCATTAATTATATCCATAAAACGAGGAATCGTTAAATAAGCAGCAATAGGTGGGACAATGAGCCAAGAGAATAGACCACCCACAATCCAAAAGGACTCCCAATTCCAGCCTTTTACTTTTTTATAGGGGATATAAAAGCTTCCAGATGCAAAGCCACCAATAAAATGGAATAATACGCCTAGAAGAGCATTCATAGTTATTGTTTTATTTACTTACAATATAAAATTTATTAAAATAAAAGCACTTGCTTATCTGACTTAATTGATTTGAATTTTGACACAAATTTATATGTAAGTACATTTCGTTCGGTTTAATGGTTTTTCCCGTGTACTTTAATTCTGTAATCGCTAGGCGACATTCCAGTTTTAGACTTAAAAAAAGTGACAAAGTAGCTAGCTGATAAAAAATTTAAGGCGAATGATATTTCTTTAATACTCATTGAGGAACTTCTAAGCAGGTCCTTTGAATGTTGCATTTTTATTTCCATTTGATATTGCGCAGGGGAGAATCCTGTATATTGTTTGAAGATACGACGAAACCACGAATAGCTTATATTTAAGGATATTGCAATTTCTTGCGGACGTATGTTTTTTTCTGAATTAGCGCGCATCATCAACCTTGC